>CAMOQW010000029.1 GCA_946623195.1 uncultured Prevotella sp. | reverse complement strand
GAGCCGTAACCTCACTGCGAGCGACATACCTCTTACCTCATACCTCCAACCAGCACCTTCTTGCCGTTGCGGATATACAGACCCTTGGCAGGCGTGGCAACAGGCTGGCCCAGCAGATTGTAGTAGACACCGGAGGCAGGAACAGCGGCACGCACCACGTCGACAGCCGACGAGCCCTCGGCAGGCACCAGATAGATGGCCCTCACGTTGACCATATTGCCCCAGTTGGCCTTGATGGCGTTCAGGTGCATATAGCTGTCAGGGCGCTGGTTGTTGCTGGAGGTGGCACGGTTCATCAGGTCGGCCAGGGGGATGACCAGCGCCTCATAGTCGGCATTCCAGTAGGCGTCGCCATCGCTGAACGACGGTGCCAGCTCCTTCCACTCGCGGGTAGCGACATCACGGTTGGCCAGCACGCGGATGCTGCCTCCGTTGCCACGAATCACCAGCTTCTCATACTGGCTCAGGTCGGCATACAGCAAGGCATCGACACTCGAGAAACCGGCCACCACGCCGCCGTTGGTGACATCCTGCCTGACGTTCCATTCCGGATACACCTGCTTGTCCAAGGCCGTGGCATCGGCCCCGCTGCCGTTCCACTCATGGAACATGTCTTTCGACAGCTGCACCCAGCCTTCGGGAGCCACGAAGTCATCGTAGGCCACATACTTGGTCACCTGCGACAGCACATTGGCCGTGCGGACGGGGAAATACTCGCTGAGCAGACGGTTGCGCTCGGTCATGTAGGTCCCGTCGACGGTATATACCGTGTTGGCACCATCCTGCCAGCGATGCACATTCTTGCGATAGTCGCCCCAGCGCGCTGCCTCGTCGTAAAGGGCCGACGAGATGGTGTGATACAGGCTGTCCCACACCTCGACGACCGACTGCTGACCCAGCAGACCGTCGTCGGCCAGCAGTTCCTTGGCGCGCTTCAGATAGCGGCGGGCAAAGTCTTCGTTGGTCAGCAGGAGGTTGAAGATGTCCGTCGGGCCGTCGGGATTGCGGCGGGTGACGGCATTCTCGTTGGGATTCTCGAAGATAATCTCCGAGTCCCAGCACAGGAAGCGGAAGCCCTCCTTATGGTTGTTGCGGCGAATGGCATACCAGTTGTGGTGGTCCCAGTCGGTATTGCCGGCATACTGGTTGATCAGCATGTAGTCGATGAAGGCGTCCTTGTCCAGCAGCGTGTCCAGCTTCTCGTAGGCAGCCTCCGGCGTCAGCTCGGCCGACTGGCCGGCCACGGCCTTGACGGTAGCCAGCATCTCGTACCAGGAGTCCAGCGTGCCTTCGCTGGCCTCTATGTGGTTGCCGCCCTCTTCCTCAATCTTCACCACGTCGTAGTCGCCCTTCTTGCCGCCGAAGTGTTCCTTGCCAAAGTTATCGTCCACACGCTCGGCAATGTTATAGAGTCCCCAGTACATGCCATTCAGAAACAGGTGGGCATAGAGGGCGTTGACGCTGGTATGGCCCAGCTTGCGCTGCATACGGCGGGCCCATACGTCGCGGGTGTACTGCGCCTTCTGGCGGTTGCCCTCGGTCCAGTGCTGCCAGGAATTGCCGAAATGGCAGCGCAGCACCAGCTGGCCGAACTTCTTGGGTTCGCCCTTGCCATACAGGGGATATTCCAGCGACGAGGGGCCGTAGGTCTTCTTGAACTGCAGGCGGAACGAGTGTTTGGGATTCTTCTCGGCCAGCCGACCATGCCCGCCATGCAGTTTCAGACCGCAGTCGATGGTGAGGTCATGGTTCTGCGGACCGCCAAAGAGTTCGGCACTGCACGGGCGGGTCCATCCGTTGCCCGTCGGGTCGCCCACGGGCGGTCCGGTGAAGATGTAGATGCCACCCTTCTCTTCATCGTTCTCATGGCTGAACAGATTGTCCTTGTCGGTCACCACGCTGAGGATGGGCAACTGCTTCAGACCCTCGATAATCTTGGGCGACAGCACGGCATCCTGGGTCATCGTCTGGTCCATGCCATAGTCGGCCTTGGCCGTACCGGGAATCTGCGAATACTGGCCCCACTCGGCAGGATAGCCCTCAGGAGCATCCGGCTGGGTGAGCACGGAAGCCACGAAGATATAGCTGGCGGTGGTGACGGCCGAACTTTGGCCGTCCTTCACCTCCACGGCGCGCAGCAGCGTGGTCTTGCTGAGGGTGAGCGGAGCGGAGTATAGGGTGCTGGCCGCTGTGGGCGTGCTGCCGTCGGTGGTGTAATAGACCGCTGCATCGGCATCAGTCGGGGTGATGGTAACCTGCAGGCTGCTCTCGTCGTAGAGTCCGTGTGGCAGGCTGAACTTGGGCTGAGCCAGCAGCGCAGTGGCCAGCAGGGTCAGCAATGGGGTAAAGAGTCTTTTCATTGTCGTTGGGGTTTATGTTGGTGTTTCGTTAGTGCTATGTTGATGTTTCGTTAGTGCTATGTTGATGTTTCAAGTAAAAAGTCCGAGGTCCTCACTGAACCTCGGACTTGACGGTTGACAAACGGATGTTAGCGCAGCGGCAGATACCAGTTCCTCTGGTCCATCAGCTTCTCGCGCAGGGCAGCGTCGACTTCACCATTGCGGCGGCTGACGGGATCGGCCAAGTAGGCAGGATCGTTGCGGCGCAGGGCCACACGCATCAGGTCGTTGAAGCGATAACCCTCGAAGGCACCCTCCAGGGCCATCTCCGTGACGATCATGTCTTCCAGCAACGGTATCTGGTAGTTGATGGTGTCCTGACGCGAAGCCAATGCCGATGTGGGCTGTGGCAGCTCATAGTACTTGTTGGCATGGGCATCGCCGGAGCCGATGGAGTGGACACCGAAATACTTGTTTTCGAATTTGAACAGTTCTGGGTCAAAGAATACCAGGTCGCCAGCCCGTTCCAGTTCGGCAGCGTCAACGCGAGTCTTCAGAATGTCGTCGCAGATGCCGTACTTCAGGATGCAGAAGGCCGACTGCGGATAGCCTGCGCGGCAGAGAGCCTCGGCATAGCGCAGATAGACCATCGTGGTGCGGTAGAGCGGAACCCAACCGGAAGGGATCTTACGGATGGACTGGAAAGAAGAGTTATACTCGGAATACTCATCCTGTGCACCATAGGATGTCAGGTGATAGTTGTTCGAGAAACGCAGGTCGCCCACATATTCGCCACGGGTGAACCCAGTACGCGGGGCATAGAGGGTGTCCTTGGTGGTAGCACCGGGAGTGCTCACCTCGAAACAGTAGATCTGGTCGGCTGAAATCTTGGCCATGCCTGCCGATGGGGTCAACTGATAGAAATAGTTGTTCTCAGTGGTTGACTCAAAGATGTTGGACAATTGGCTGATGGTGCCGTCGAAGACTTTCAATTCCATCGGGATGATGCATTGCAAGTCGCCGAAGCTGCCTCCTATGGCCGAAGTCGGTGAATAGCTGCCGATGGGCGTGACAAACTGTGAGTAGTTAGGCCATGTGATGCCCAGCGTGGACATCTTCAGGGGGTCATACTTGTCGGTCAGATAGTCGTGATACCAGCGGGCAGCTTCCTGATAGCGGCCGGCCCAGAGGCACAGGTCGCCCAGCAGGGCCCGCATAGGGATGAAGAACCACTTGGACTCCAAACCGTTGACAGAGCCGAAATCAGGCAAGTTGACACCGACATACGGCGTGAGGTCGTCGATGAAGGTCTCGCAGATGGTCTGGATGTCGGCAGGTGTCTGGTTCATGGCCTCGCGAGCTTCCTTCTCGGTCATCAGCGGCTTCAGAATCAAGGGCACGGCACCGTAGGCCTGTGCCAGCTGCAGATAGGTCCAGGCGCGATACGACTTCACCACAGCATATTCGCGCAAGAAGAGGTTGCGGCCTCGGCGCTGCATGGCGGTGTCGACATGTGCCAGATAGTAGTTGCAGTTGTTGATGACGGCATAGTAGTCGCTGATCTGGTTGTAGCGGTTGTTTCCGCTGAAGTCGAAGTTCGACAGTCGCTTCAGGTCGGAATTGGCAGCCGGTGTGGTCTTAACCAGGTCGCTGCGCACCTCACCCAGCAGCACCACGCGGTCGGCAATGAGCTGCATCTTGTTGATGATGCCCATCACGCTATAGACCGAGTCGGTGGCATGGTTCAGCGTGTGGTCTTCCTCAAACTCCACCAGGTCCGACTCCGTCTCCAGCATTTTCGAGCATGATGCCAGCACCAGGCCGGAGATGAACAGGTAAACAGGCAGAGCGGTGAAAAGGCGCTTCGCCCGCTGTCCTACCTTATATAATATCGTTGTTTCCATAATATATATTCAGAATGTTTAATTTTACAAGTTGATGTTCAAGCCCATCGAGAAGGTGCGTCCCTGTCCTAACAGTCCGCGGTCGATACCCTGCGTCAGGATGCCGCCGGCAAAGGCACAGCTGGGGTCGCTGCCCAGATACTTGGTAATGGTGAAGAGATTGGTCACATTGCCGAAGATGGTGATACCCTGCAGATAGGTGCTCTGGATAGGCACGTAGTAGCTGATGGTAACATCGGCCAGTCGCAGATAGGAGCCGTTCTCTATCCAGCGGTCGCTGAATCGCGAGTTGCCCATCGGGTCCTTATAGCTCACGCGGGGAATGTCGGTGTGCTGTCCCTCGGTAGTCCAGCGGCTGTTCACGGCCGTCGTCTGGTTCAGGAAGTAGGTACCGCCCTCCAGGAGCGAGCGCTGGTAGTTGTAGATATCGTTGCCCAGCGAGTAGTTGAACATGGCCGAGAAGGTCAGGTTCTTATAGCTCAGCGTGGTGTGGATGTTACCATAGATGTCGGGGTTGGGGTCGCCGATGACGGTACGGTCGTTCTCGTCGATCTGCTTGTCCTGTACGACCTCGGCAAAGTTCATGTCGCCACCCTTGAAGAACACCTGGTCGCCATTGTCCTTCACGATATACTTGCCATCGGCCAGGGCTTCGGCAGTGGTGCTGTAGACACCATTGGTCTTGTAGCCGTAGAACACACCCACGGGCTGGCCCACCTTGGTCTGGATGGTGGCACCCAGCACATTGGTCTCGAATGCACGGTCGCCGTCGGGCAGTGCCGTCACCTTATTCTTATAGTGGCCGACAGAGGCACCCAGTTCCCAGCGGAAGTTCTTCAGGTTGAGCACCTTCACCGTGGCGTGTACGTCGAAGCCGCTGTTCTCCAGCTTTCCTTCGTTGCTCCAGCTGGCATCCAGACCGCTGGTCCATGCCAACTGACGCAGCGACAGCAGATTGCTGGTCCAGCTCTTGAAGTAGTTGAAGCGCAGGTTCAGTCGGTTGTTCAGGAAGTTACCCTCCAGTCCGGCGGTGAGTCGCTTGGTGGTTTCCCACTTCAGCTCCGTATTGCCGATGTTGCCGATAACGACGCCCGTAGCATTGCTGTTCAGCATCCGGCGGGCCACGAAGTAGGAGCGCGAGGCGGTATAGTCGATATCGTCGTTGCCGGTGACATCGAAGCCCAGGTTCACGCGCAGGTAGTTAACCATGCTGGACTTGGGGAACCACTTCTCGTTGGTGGCCACCCAGGCAGCATCGATGCTGGGGAAGATGCCCCAGACGACCCCACCCAGCTTCAGTCCGTCGGCATCCTTACCGAAGCGTGAAGAGGCATGAGCCGAGAGTCCGGCATTCACGTAGTAGCGCTGTGCATAGTTATAGTCGGCCAGGGCATACCAGATGATGTCCGACGTCTTGTCGTTGGCACCGTCGGTGTCCTTGAAGTTCAGCGACGAGCTCATCTTGGGCGCCTTGTCGTTAGGCGTGTTGTAACCACGCTGCGACGTCAGCTTGTAAGACGAGTTGAGGTAGCGGAGTCCACCCATGACGCCTACGCCGTGGGCACCATACTGGTTCTTCCATGCCAGACGGGTATCGCTCTGGATGGCGGTCAGACTACCGGCCTGGCTCTGCACCAGGTTATGGAGGACTGACGACTCGTCCAAGCCATCGACGACAAACGTCGGCACACCCTTGATGGGCAGATAGTAGTTCTCGTTGGTGTTCACCAGCGACAGAGCGAAGTGCGAGCTCAGCGTCAGGTGCTTGTTGAAATACACCTTCGGAGTGACGGCAAACACGATGAGGCGGTTGCCCAGCGAGTTACGGTTGTCGCCCTCGCCATTGTCCAGGATGCTGGTGGGGTTAGCCAGACGGCCACGGCCCTGGAACATGCCCTCCAGATAGTCGTCGGCTTCAGCCAGATAGTGGCTGGGGTTGCCGGCATTGTCGTAAGCATACGGCGACAGGAACGGAGCCTTGGCCAGTGCGATGAATGCCGGCGACGTGATGACGCCCGACAGCACCTCGGCCGGAGCGCCGTCGTCGAACAGCGAACGGTCTACGTCACTGTAGGAAGCATCGAAGCGCACGTCGAACCACTTGGCAATGTTGATATCGGTGTTCAGTCGCATGTTGAAACGCGTAAAATCGTTCTTCTTCAGCGTGCTCTTGCCCATCGAATAGCCGACGGAAAGGTTATAGGAAGCGACATCGTCACCACCCTGCACGTTGATGCCGTAGTTCTGCGAGAAGGAGTTCTTGTAGACCTCGTTCTTCCAGTCCGTATTGTTGTGATACTGGTTGTAATAGAAATAGGTGGGGTCGCTGTTCAGATACTTCATCTGTCCCATGGCCCTGGTCTTGTCGGACAGCAGTTCCGTGGTGTAGAGCCGGTAGTCCTCGGCACCCATCATCTTCGGCAGACGGGGAATGAAGTTGAAACGGCCGTTGATGGTCACGTCAATCTTGGTGGCCATGCTCTTGTTACGCTTGGTCTTGATGAGCACCACGCCGTTGGCACCCTTGGCACCATAGATGGCCGTACCGTTCTTGAGCACCTGTACGCTCTCGATGTCGTTGACGTTCAGGTTGGCCAGCATGTTGTTGAAGTAGCCGTCGTGCAGTGTGGCACGGTTGTACTCCATGTCCATGATGACGTCGTCGACCACAATCAGGGGCTGGGCATTGCTGTTGATGGAGTTGACACCAGCCATCAGCAGCATGTTGCCGACACCCACATTGCCGCCGCGCGATACCGAGCGCACGTCGGCACCCAGTTGCTGGGCGATGAAGGGGTCGATGCTCACCTCAGAGGTGTTGGCAAAGCGGCCGGCCTGCGACGACAGCGTGGCATCGGTCTGCAACTTGTACACCTCCGAGAAGGCCTCGTTGTACAGCTGACCGTCAGCCTGGCCGTCGGCAATGGCACACTGCAGGAAGTTATAGCCGTCGATACGCATCTGCACCGAACTGATGTATTCGGGAACGTTGAGCGTGTAGCGGCCGTCCTCGTCGGTCATGGCCGAATACTTGTCGTTGCCGTATGCTGCCACGATGACGCCTTCCAGCGGCTTGTGGGTGGCAGCATCCGTCACCTGGCCCTTCACGGTCTTAAAGTTCTCCTGTGCTGCCACGGTCATCGAGACCAGCAGCATGATGATGGAAAAGATATATTTCTTCATTGTTCTTCTGATTTAGAGGTTCGGGGTCTGAGGTAAATGCAATCCAGGAACATCTCGCGGGAATACTGTGCATTCTGCGAAGACGTGATAGAGCACTGGATTCTGATATTCACGCTCGAGTTGCTCTGGCCGTAGTTGCAGGCCGGGAAGTGGAAGCCACGGGCCAGCAGCACGGTGTCCGTACGGAAGGGGTCAGACTTGAATTCCGACTTGCCGTCTGCTTCGTTCTGGCAGTCGAACTTGGCAGCCTTGCCCTTTTCGTCCAAATAGTTGATGGTGGCCTTGAACTTGCAGGGGCGCAGCTTCGGCTCGTTCGGGTCGTTGACGGTCTTGGGCAGCAGGATGGCATAGACGTCATAGCTGCCGCTCAGCGTACCATTCACCTGGAAGTTCATGGTCCAGTTGTCGGTAGCCTTCAGCGGTGTCACCCTCAGGTACTTATTGTTCGAGATGGTGTCGCCGTGAGCCGTACGCACGTTGTAGCTGCACTTGGTATAGTCCTGGATGAGATAAGTCTCCTCACCCTCCACGAAAATCTCCTTGAAGAAAGTCTCCGTGGGGTCGAAGGGCCACTTCTCCGTGGTGTACATGATGCCATTGCTGCACTCGCGGGGCTGGGCGCCATAGAGTACGCCGCCGGGTGCGAAGGGTTTTCTGAACACATGATACACCGGCTTGCCCTTCTCGTAGGTGTGCACCGTGTTGATATAGGGTACGGAGAGCAGCGAGTCGTTGATGTTCTTCTGGTCCGTCATGTTGAAGACGGCATCCTCCATCAGCGCACGCATCGTGTAGTACTGTTGCAGCGAGTCGCGCTTGTCGATGGACTCGTCATACCGGAAGTACTTCGACACCTCGTTGTAAGCCTCGTCCCAGCCTGCAGCGGTAGGAGCCACCACCATGTAGGTAGAGTCTTCAGCGTACAGGTATCCGATGGCCTCCAGCAAGCGGTTGCGCTCGATGACCACGGAGTCGACATAGACGGGCACACCGTCCACCATACCATTGGACACCGACAGGTCAGGATCGAAGACATCCTCGTTGAAGCGCTTCAGGTTGTCGCCGATGGCCGACAGGCCCGGTTCGTCGCACAGCAGTTCATACAGGTTGTGCTTGTAAGACAGCGCCTTCTCCACCACGTGCAGCACACCATTGCTGGACCTGGTATTGGGTGTGATGACCGTCACGCCGTCCACTGTGCCGTTCTCCATGCTGAGATGCTTCTGGTTGAGCATCAGCATCTTGGTGGCATCGGTCGTTGACGACACCAGCGAGCGCGAGATATGGTTCTGGGCGAAGCTCTTCTCCACGGCCGAGTCGCCGCTGGCCGTCTGCACCCGCTCCAGCAGGGCAGCCTTGTCGAACGAGCCATTCACCGGGGCTATCACGGTGAACGACTGTCCGCTGCTGAGCAGGTCGGCATAGCTCACCGGAGTTTTCTTGTGCATACGGTACACCTTGGTCTGCTCCATCACATCGCAGAAGTCGCTCAACTGAGGATTGGCCTTCATCTGCTGCCAGAGCGTACCACCGGCACCGCCGCCATTGGCAGTGTTCTCATAATGGTCGTTCCATTCCGAGCAGGCGGTAAGCCCTGCGGTCATGCCGCAGCCCACCACGCCTGCCAGGAGGAAATATTTGATGCTTTTTGTTTTCATATCTTTCATCTTTCATTATTAATCTTACATCTCCTTAGTGCGTATCCTCACCCTGCGGGCTGCCATAGACACTCTTCGGGCAGAACTCAATAAAGTCGAAGCTCCAGTAGCACTCAGGGTCTTTCAGCACCTGACGGGCACGCAGATAGTAGGTCTCGTTGTCGTCGAGATACTGGGTAGTGAGCACATAGCGCAGGTTGTTGGTCAGGTTGCGGAGTGCATTCTCCTTGGCAGCACCCTGCCAGTAGCAGTCCATACCCTTCATGTAGCCACGGTTGTGCATGGCCTTGTCGATGGCCTTGTTGGCATTGCGCGCCTCAGGCGTGTCGCCCGTGACGTCGGCCACCCATCCGATGGTGGGATCCCATCCGCCGATACGCAGGTCGGCCGGTATGCCGCACGGCACGTTGTTCAGATAGAACTGCACCACGCCACGTTCCACGTTGGCGGTATATCCGGTACGAATCTCGTAGGTTCCCTTCGGCACCGGGGGCAGTTTGATGGTGACATCGAAGATGCCGCTGATGGTGATACCGTTGCTCTTATAGTGCTGCCACCAGGGACCCTCGCCATGCAGGGCGATGACGGCCTTCTCGCCCATCACCTTCCAGTTCTTGATATAGTCCAGGCGGTAGCCTCTCAGCTTGTCCTCGCCATAGCCGGGACGGTCGCTGTTGAAGAAATCGGGGCTCAGCACGGTGGAGTCGAAGCGGATGCGGCAGTTCATCACCACATCGCGAACCTCCGTGGTGTACTCCAGGATGTCGTCCAGATAGTGGTACATGCCGTTGGGAGCCTGCTGCAGGGCATCGCCCGACTCCATGCTCTTCTTGACGCGGACACCCTCCACCTCGTAGTTGGCCTTCAGACCCTTGCGGTTGATGTAGAGTTCCTCGTTAGGATAGCAGAAGCGCATCAGCGTACCCGGGCACATGGTCTCGTAGAACTCCTCGGGGTCGCTCTTGTCCAGGTCCCAGTGCTTGAAGCAGTCCTTACGCATGATGACCTCGTCGTAAGGCAGGATGCGGTCCAGCAGGTGGTACGACACGAAGCGGTTCAGCGGGTTCTTGCGGTTGCGGTAGTCGCCATCGTATTTGCCGGCATCCTCCGGATAGACGGCATCGTAGACCTGCTTGGCATGAGCTATCAGGTCGTTGATATTGTTGATGCCATGCTTCTTGTAGACCTCATCAGGCTCGATGAATGCCGTAAACTTGAAGTATCGCTTCTGCACCCACTGGCAGGGGTCGGAGCCCTCAGCCTTACATTTCACCATGATAGACCACTGGTAGGCCGAGTCCTGCGAAGCCTTGTCGGCTCCCCACTCCGGATAGTTCTTGTCCTCGTAGGCCATCAGCGAGTCGGCCATACCCGTGAGGAACAGTGCCTCGGCAAAGATGCTCACCGTAGAGTCGGCCTTGATGACGTCAGGCAGTTTGTCGCTGGTACGCGGAATGATGTTGTTCACGATGTGTACCACACCATTGGTCACCGAGTCGTCAAATTCCACCATGCGGGCCACCTTGTTGGCATAGTGCACCACGGCATTGTTGTTCTCGGCATCCGTGTTGATGGAGAGCTCGATGAAGGTCTCGGCCATGTTCATGCCCAGCGAGCCTTCCGAGATGTCGGTGGTGAAATAAGCCTTGGTCTTGATGATATGCGTACGGGCCAGCGTGTCGCAGACAGCCAGCGGAATGCTCTCCACGTCGCTGTACCCGTTGTTGGCCATATACTTGGCAATGGCCTCGTTGTTGGGTGCAAACACCGTGTAGTCGCCATATGTAGACAGCATGGAGAAGTAGGCCGTCCGCTTCAGCAGGGTGATGAAGTCGCCCACCCTGTCCTCGTTTTCCTCCAGGAACTGGGCAGCGGTCATTTTCTCAGCAGTATATCTGCTCATGGGCACGTCGTCGTCGTTGTCGACGCAGGCGGTCATGGCCGTGCTCATGCAGCAGCCAACGATTCCTGCCATGAAGAAATATTTGATGCTTTTAGTATTCATAATCATTCATTATTAATCGTTCATTATTCACTTACTTCAGCGAACCGTCTTCACCCTTATCGAATGCAGGATTCTGCTTCAGCAGCGGATTAGCCTTGAGCTCGCTCTTGGCATAGGGGAAATAGATGTAGTTAGGATCGGTCAACTTGATCTTGATGACGTTGATGTCCTGACGATACTTACGGATGGCACACGACACCAGACGCTCCGTCTTGCCGTCGCGGCGTGCCATGCGCACCAGGTCGAACCAGCGCTTGCCCTCGAAGAGGAACTCGCGGTGACGCTCGGCAAAGAGCAGGTCCTCCATCTTCTCCTTCGACGTGGAGTAGTTCTCGTAGACCAGCGCATCGGTCGTGGCATCCGGCAGGATGTTGTTGGCGCGCTTGTAGACATTGTTGATCAGCTTGAAAGCCTCGGGCCAGTCGGCCTCGCCGCGCTCGATGAGCGCTTCAGCCTTCATCAGCATCACGTCGCTCAGGCGGTAGAATATCCAGTTGGCATTGGCCGAAGAACGGAGGCTGCCGACCACGGTGACGATGCCCAGGCGCTGCAGGCTGAACGAGGCACTCTGGCGGGTGTACTTGGCGATGGCATAGCTGGTGCCCTCGCTCTCCAGGCTCTCGTAGGCCCGGCAGTCCTTCTGCGAGAGCCATATCTGGTTCTGGTCGGTCAGGAAACCGTCCATCAGGCAGTCGCTGGCCTTCAGCGTACCGATGCTGTTGCTGCTGTTGCCGTAGTATCCGTTCACCCACTTGTTCTCCTGTCCGGTAGAGCCGTTGTAGTAGAGTTCAAACAGGCTCTCGAACGAGTTGCCTTCGCCGAAGATGGCCGTATAGGCGTTGCCCACGGTCTGCTGGCCCTTCACGGCCTCCAGGATCATCGGCACGCCGTCGTAGAGCTCCATGTCGGTAATCTGGTCCATCTGTAGCAGCTCGTCATACTGCTGCTTCTTGTAGTTCAGCACGACATCGCAGCATCTGATGGTGTTGTCCCAGTCGCCCTTCCAGAGATAGAGGTCGGCCAGCAGGGCGTAGATGGCCCAGCGTGTGACGCGGCTGTTGTTCTCGGCAGGCACGTAGATGCGCTTGTTGCGCACCTTCTCCAGGCTGTAGCGGCGCTGTGCGTCGTCCTTGACCACCTCCAGGTCGGTGATGAGCGAGTCGAGCACATCTTCAAACTTGGTGGCAGGCACCACGAAGTTCTGGTTGTCGTCGATGCTGGGTTCGGTGACGTATGGAACATCGCGGAACGTACGTATCAGATAGAAGTAGCACAGTGCGCGCAGCATCTTCATCTCAGCGATGGTGGCCTTCAGCTCACTATTGGTGTAGTTCGGGTCGATGATTTCCACCTCCGGTGCATAGTGGATGACGATGTTACAGCGGTTGATGACGTTGTAGATGTTGGACCAGTTGCAGATCTCGTTGGTTTGCAGCAGGTTCTCCTTCAGCAACTCGTTGAGGTAGTTGGGCACGTTGGTGCCGGGCATCATGTTCTCAGCACGCAGCTCGCCCCAGATGCCAAAGCGCTTGATGACATCCTCGCTGGCCAGGGCCTCGTAGCAGCCGTTCACGGCACCCGTCACGTCGGCCTTCTCCTTCCAGTAGTTCTCCAGCACCGTCGAGTTCATGGGCTTGATGTCGAGGAAGTCGCTGCATCCGGCCGTCATGACGGTACCTACCGCCAGTAGCAGGGCCGTCCTGAGCGATTCCTTCACCTTATTATATATATATATAGTCTTCATAATCATTAGTTTTATCAATTAGAACTGAATAGTCACACCACCGGTGAACGACTTGGAGCGCGGTGTCTTGGCACCGTCGGTCACGATACCCATGGAACCGTAGCTCACCTCCGGGTCGGCTCCAGAGTACTTGGTCAGCACAAAGAGGTTGTTGGCCGAGACATAGAAGCTCAGCTGGCTCATGCCCCACTTCTTGAGGTACTTCGGGTCTACGGAGTAGCTGATCTGCGTATAGTTCAGGCGGATGAACGAGCCGTCCTCCACGAAGCGGTCGGAGCCCAGCCAGTTGTAGCCGGTCTGTCGCAGTGCTCGCGGAATGTTGGTCACGTCGCCCTCCACGCGCCATCGCCAGTTGACGGCACGGCTCTGGTTGTTGTTGTAGTACATGTTCTCCACGTCCATGCGAGCCTTGTTGATAATCTTGTTGCCGTAGCGGAAGTTGAACTGGTTGTTCCACGACAGTCGTCCGAAGTTCAGCTTGAAGCCGAAGCCGCCGGTGAACTTAGGCAGCGACGAGCCGAGGTAGACGATGTCGAGCTCGTTGATCTGTCCGTCGTTGTTGATGTCCTCATACTTGGCATCACCGCCCTTGAACTCATAGTTCACGCTACCTGCGCAGAACATCATGGGCTTGGTCAGTCCGTGCTCGTCCAGGATGACGTTGCCGTCCTTGTCGCGGGCCACGGGGGCATCAGGACCGCTGACGCCCTGGACCTCGTTCTCGGAATAGTGCGAGTACTGATAGACGCCCTTGTAGCGGAATCCGTAGATGCTACCCAGTGCACGGTTCAGCTCGACACGCGTCAGATAGCTGCCGTTCTGGCGGTTGAACTCGTTGTTCAGTCCGGCCAGACAGGTTTCGTCCATCTCCGTGATTTCGTTCTTGTTGTTGGCAAACGTGATGTTGAAGTCGGCCCAGAACTTGCCCACCTTGACGATGCGGCTGCCGTTGAGGTTGAACTCCCAACCGACGTTCGTCATTTTACCGGCGTTCTGCCAGCGCAGGTTGGGATAACCCGACGACGAAGGAATGCCGTAGTCCTTCATCAGCAGGTCGGAGGTGTACTGCCAGTAGAACTCCACGTTACCGTTGATGCGGTCGTTCCAGAAGCCGAAGTCGACACCCAGGTTGTAGGTTTTCTTCTGCTCCCACTTCAGGTTCTTCAGCTGGATGTTCTCGGGGTGCACGGAGCCTTGGTTCATGTAGGCATTGCCGCCGCCGTAGGTGCTGAAGTAGAGATACTCCTGACCCGGCTGGCGACCTACGATACCCCAGCCCGGACGGATGGACAGCATCGACACCCAGGGCAGTGCCTTCTGGAACCACGGTTCCTTGTGGATGTTCCAGCGCACGGAGAGTGCGGGGAAGTTACCCCAGCGCTGGTCGCCGCCGAACTGTGTGCTACCGTCGCGGCGCACCGAGAAGTCGGCCATGTAGCGTCCCTTGTAGGCATAGTGTGCCGAGTAGGTCAGATAGATGCTGCGCCACTCGCCGCTGTTGGTGTCCATGCTCTTGATCAGGCCCTGTGCGGCCGGATTCTGTATGCTTCCCGAGGGCAGTCCCCAGACGCTGGTGCCCTGCGAGCTGTTATGACCGCTGGTCAGCTGTCCGCGCAGCATCATGGTCAGCGAGTGGTCCTTGTTCTTGAAGTGCGGTGTGAAGGTCAGCGTGTGGGTAGTGGTCACGGCGAAGCTCTTCGACGAGTTCGACGTAGTGCTGTTGGCTTCACGGCCCGGGTTTCTCGAGTCGCCGACGTAGTTCCACGGACGCGTGCTCAGCGACGACGGCATGTACTGGTCCACATAGTTATTGAAGATGTTGAACACCACCTTGCCCTCGTAGTTCAGGCGAGTCTTCTCCTCCTCCGTTGACAGCAGGTTGTAGCGCAACTTGAACTCCGGCTCGATGTTGTAGCTCGTCTCGTTGTTGCTGGCCAGGTAAGCCAGAGCCACGGGGTTCTTGTTGGTCAGCTGGTCCTGCAGCTGGCTGCTGACGGTGGGCAGCATGGAGTAGTATTCACCCAGGTCGCGGCCGTTGCGGTCCTGCTCGTAGACCGAGAGGTTCGGCATACGCGTGTAGGCAATGCCCAGCAGGTCGCCGTTGTTCTTCTTGTTCTTGGTGTAGGTCAGCGCGATGTTGGTCTCAATCTTGATGCGGTCGCTGACGAAGTAGTCCAGGTTGACACGCGACGAGAAGCGGTCGAGCTGCTGCTCGATGATGGAACCCGTCTCGCGGTCGTAACCGGCACCGATGCGGAAGTGAGCCTTCTCACCGCCACCGCTCAGAGCCAGGTAGTGGTTCTGGCGCCAGCCGGTCTTCTTGACTTCCTTCAGCCAGTCGGTATTGTTGTTATACATCTGATACTCAGAGAAGGTCGGGTCGTAGTTCAGTTCCGGAATGTTACTGGCCACGTCGCTCATCTCGGGGTTGAAGTATTCTTCCTTCATCATCATGGTGTACTCGTCGCCGTTCAGCATCTGGTAGCCGTTGGGCTGATAGGTGCCGGTGAGTCGGAACGAATAGCTGACGCGGGTCTTTCCGCGCGTACCACGCTTGGTTTTGATTTCCACGACACCGTTGGAGCCCTGCGAACCCCAGATGGCCGTGGCGGCAGCATCCTTGAGCACCGAGATGCTCTCGATGTCCTCAGGGTTGATGTTCAGCAGCTGTGCGAACTTCTCTTCGTTCATGTCGCCGTCGATGGTCTGTCCGCCGGTCTGCCAGACGTTGCCGTCCACCACGATGAGCGGCTCGCTGGAACCGTTGATACTCGACACACCGCGCAGGCGCATGGACGTGCCGGAACCCAGGTTACCGGAGTTGGCCACGATGTCCAGACCGGCGATACGGCCCTGCAGGGCCTCGTCGACGGTGGTCAGGGCCAGTCCGTTGAACTCCGACATGTTGATGCTCTGCTGGGCGGTGGATATTTCGTCCACGGGGATGTTCAGGCCGCTGCCGCCGGCACGCTTCTTGGCCGTCACCACCACTTCCTGAATCTGTGTGGCATCCTCCATCTTGACGTCGAACTTGGTGCGGTCGATGGGCAGCGTGACGGTCTTGTAGCCCACGAAGGTGACGCGCAGCTTGTCCTTGGGATTCTTCAGCTTGAACGAGAAGTGTCCGTTCATATCGGTGACCGCCGATGCCACGATACGCTTGCTGCCGTCAATCTCCACGACGTTGGCCATCATGACGGGTCCCATCTCGTCGTTGACGGTACCGCTGATGATGTCGCCGGCCTGCTGTGCATGGGCAGCCATGAGGAAGCTGAAGAATGAGAATAATACTATTGATAGTCGTTTCATAATCGCAGAATATTTACTTTGTTCCATGATTGCATTGCTTAATTCCCGTATGACAGCGGACTGTCAATCAAATGTATCACTGCCGACGAGGTGGTGTAGAGGTTGGTGGCCGTCGCGGCATCCTTGCTCTCGTACACATACTCACGTGCCTGGATATTATAGAGTTCACGGCCCATGGCATCGGTCTTCTTCGTCACGTGATGCACGGTGCCCGTGGCATCTTCCACATCGATGCCGCTGTCGGTGAGCTGGGTGTTCAGCATGAAGAAGCGGCGCGTGCGGCTGTTGATGAGCGAGGTCTCGAAGTTACCCGACTCAGGCTGAGCGCCGATGTACAGGGCGTTATCCTGAATGTGATACTTCAGGAAGTTCACGATACCGAGAGAGTCGCTGGCGGCCTTTTCGGCATTGCCGGCGAGATGGTCGTTCTCCACCTGCTCCCAGGTAGCCAGCTTGCCGTCGCGCTGCAGTTGCTCGATCGACTCGTTGGTGGGAACATAGATGGTATAGTGATAGGTGTTGAAGAGCGACACGTTGGTACCTCCGCAGGCCTTGTTGTCGGCCTCGTTGCCGGTGCCGGGGTTATAGATGTCGGCAAAGAGTCCGCTGCCTTCCATCAGTTCGCGGAAGCGGTCGAACTCGGGGTGTGCCGTCAGCTGGTCCTTGACGGTCAGGCGTGTACCCATGATGGGCTGTCCCTCCAGCACGTAGCTCTTGCCGTTACCGCCGGCCACCTCCTTGCGCTGGTCGTAGACACGGCTGATTCTCAGCGGCTTACCCTCGTTCATCTGGTAGCTGCCCTCGACGGTCATGTTGGCCTCGTCGGTAGGATTGGTCACGCGGATGCCGGTACCGTTCTTGGTGCGGAAGTAGGTGTTTTTGCCCTCCCAGACCTTGCCAATGACGATGTGTGTGTCCAGGATGTCCTGCAGGCACTTCAGGATGCGCCCGCTGTTGGAGGCCATGGTGACGGTCTCCACGGAGTCGCGCTGGTTGGTGACGGGGTCGTAGTTGTAGACCACTGCCGACACGCGCTCGTCTACGCGCTTGCTCTCGTCGAAGCGGAAGCTGAGCAGCTGCAGGTTCTTCTTGCCGTAGGAGCAGGGGTCTATGTACTCCAGCAGGGCATTGTTGGTGGGGATGAAGAAGCTGTAGTCGGAGCCCAGAGCGTTCAGATACACATTATATTTACACTGCGTGATGGCCCAGTCGATGATCTTCATGGTGCGGTTGATGAGTGCGGGGAACGACACGCTGACGTATGCCGTAGGCGAATACACCTTGTTAGTCAGATAGATAGCGCCGTTGCAGGCCACCCATACGCTGTCCATGTCGGCCAGCTGTACGCCCATCGGGTCGTTGGCATCGTTGAGGATGGCGTCAAACTTGGAGGGCACCGACGATGTGAACGACGGCAGCATGTTGACGTTCAACAGCTTGATAATCACGTCGTCAGGCACGTCGTCCCACGAGGCGTAGTTCTCGCTCAGCGGCTTGCCCAGTCCGTGCCAGTATTCCTCCATGGCCTTGTTGCTGGGCACCATCATCACGGCCATGTCGCGCTGCTCGGCGGCATTGCCCTCGCTGCTCGACTTGACGCTCGATGCATAGTAGGAGTTCCATCCCGGATCGTAGACCAGCTGTGCCGGCACGCCGCGCCCGTCGGGCGTCTCGCTGACGGCCACGCCGCGCTTCTCGTTGAAGAAGCGCTTGGTGTAGACGGTGTCTACGTTGGTTTCATACAGATAGTTGTAGCGCTCGGTCATGGCCAGGTCCTTGCCGTCGGGGTAAGGGGCACAGAATCGCTCCAGCAGCCTGTTGAAGATGCTGACGTTGGGCTTCCGGGCTATCAGCTCTGCCATGTTGGGCAGCGGGGTCACCACGTCGGCGGCCCGGTGGACGAAGCCGTTGGCACAGCGGATGTTGTGCTCCACGACGTTGATGCCGTTGACGCTGGCATCGCCGGCCTGGCGGTCGGTGGTGTGGTTGAACACGAAGTTATAGTCGTCGTTGGTGATGCGGTTGTTGGTGAGCTGGGCTTCCAGGAACAGCAGCATGGGCACTGCGGTACCGTCTTCCATGCACACCATGTTCTTGCCGCTGTTGCGGTGGCGGGCCCAGTACTTGTTGTCGGGCATGTCCTGCGGCCGCAGCACGGGCACGGTGTCAAACTCGCTCAGTGCCGAGAAGCGGCGCATGGCCTGGCCCTCCTTCAGGGGGTTGCCCTGGATGGTGGAGAGGCTGTTGAGCTGGATGCTGTTGTCGAGCATGTTGCCGAAGAGCAGCATCTTCTTCTGCGACGTCGAGAGGTCCTTGTAGCTCCTCACGCCCCAAGAGTTGTTGGCATAGAAGCGCTCATAGGCCTCGTCGTCGGCCACGAAGAGCGTCTTCGATCCCGTCTTGCCCAGTACTTCCTGATAGTTCAGGTCGTCAATCATCTGCACGGTGTTGGTGTAGTTGCCCTGTTCGTCGAGCCAGCTGTAGATGCTGTTGCCCCAGCCTTCCGGGGACTTCTCGTCGAGGTCGTACTTCGAGCATGACGTCAGGGCTGCTCCTCCAACCAGTGCCACGGCCATGGCCATCCGCCAGCGCCCGGCGAGGCGTGGTCGGTAGCTTTGGCATTTGTTCCAAAATTGCTTTCTGGTCTTCATACGTTTAAAATTGGTTTTTGTTAACATTGAAATCTGCTGCAAAGTTACATACTTATTAAATAACTCAGTTTGTCATTTATATCACAGAATTTGTGTTTCACTATTTGTTGTGACCGCAAATGTAACATAAACTTTTCCCCATGTAACACGATGCGGCAAAAACGGGAAAGTGGGAAAATAAAAAGTCTGTGATACACCAAATAAATAGGTATTTCGGGAAAGTGCCTATCTTTGCGGCAGATTTTGGATTTATTCACCTAATTAACTAATTAAAAAATTATCATTATGAAGAAAACTTACCAAATTTGTTTAGCTCTGCTGGCTGCTCTGCTGCTGGGAGCTACGAACGTAAGTGCAGAGGAGATTTCCTTGCAGGAAGTTCCCTTCTGGCAACATGCTGGTGGTTGGGGTCTCAGTGAGGCTAAGGCCACTCCAGCCGAATGCGCATGGGTGATTGGCGAATCTT
>CAMOQW010000028.1 GCA_946623195.1 uncultured Prevotella sp. | reverse complement strand
AGGCCATCTCGTCGCCCTCGCGGATGATGTCGTAGAGCTCGTCGAACACCTGGAAATAGATGTCGTTGATCTGTTGCATCTGCTGTTCCAGACGTTCGGGGTGCATCACGGTGTCGAGCAGCACCTGGTCGGTACCCTTCAGGGCGGCCAGCACGTCGAGACCCTCCATCAGGTCGGGCATTCCCACGTAGTAGTGGCCCTGGGCCTTGCGCTTGCAGGCCTGCAGCAGTTGCTTGTGCAGCAGCCAGTTGGGGTGGCTCGGGTCGAAGCGGATGTCGTCGGTGTAGTTGGGATTGGGATGTATCCAGATAGTATCTTCGCCACCTTCGAAGACTCCGCCCAGGATGGCTGCCAGCGAACCGGGGCCCAGCTGGGTGTTGGCAACGGGCAACATGTCGGCCAGGAGCGACGAGTGGGCCACATACCAGTCCAGATAGTCGGCACGCCACTCGGGGTCGAACCACCGCTGGTTCAGGTCGCGGCAGGGCGCCGGCTCAGGCACGTCGGCATGGGGCGTGACGCCCTCCTGGAAGTGTTCCCACATATTCAATATAATACCCTTATGGTTCCACCAGTCGACATAGCGGCGCTGGGTTTCTTCGAGGTTTTGTTTCCAAGTATTCATCAGTTATTTCACTATTTGATAATCGGCTTTTCGGGATTGATGAACGAGAAGAGCACGGCACTCACGATGAGCATACCGGCAATCATGTAGAGCGGCAGGTTGTAGTTGCCCGACTGCTGCACCAACTCTCCGAACAGGATGCCGCAGCAGAAGCCGCCGATGTTGCCCGCCGTATTCATGGCTCCTGACAGCGTGCCGGCATGTTGGCGCCCCAGGTCGATGCACAGCGCCCAGGCGGAGGGCAACATGAGGTCGAAGATGCCGAAGCACAGCGACAGGAACACAAAGACGGCCATCTTGCCGGGAATGAAGGCAGCCAGGAACATGCACACGGCCGACACAGCCAACGACGTGGAACCCAGGGCCTTGCGCCCGATGCGGATGCCATATTTCCAGGTCAGGCGGTCGGTCAGATGGCCCCCGGCGATGTTGCCCATCATGCTCATGATGAACGGCACGGCAACGGCGTAGGTCAGCTCGGTCTTGTCGAAGCCACGGCCCAGCTCCATGAACGTGGGGAACCACGAGAAGAAAAACCACGAGCCGAAGGCATAGAAGAAATACATGCCGCAAAGCATCCAGAACTGGCGGTTGCCCAGGATGTCGCGCCAGATGCCCTCCTGCATACCGTGCTTCAGCTTCTCCACCTTGTGGGTGGGGCCTGTCTGGACATCATGGTAATAGAAATACCATGCCACGGCCCACACGACACCCAGGGCTCCCAACAGGTAGAAGGCGGCACGCCAGCCGACGGCCAGCATGACGGGAATCACCACAAAGGGCGTCAGGGCACCACCCATGCGCGATGCCGCCCAGACGTAGCCCTGGGCCTTGCCCACCTCATGCTTTTCGAACCAGCGGCTGATGACTCCCGTGCTGCAGGGCGACGAGCCGGCCTCGCCAATGCCGAACATGAAGCGGATGACCAACAGCGACGCCAAGCCGCCGGCCATGCCGGTGAAGGCAGTAAATGCCGACCACCACAACACGATGGCTGCCAGTATCTTGCGATGTCCGAAGCGGTCGCCCAGGGCACCCATCGGAATCTGCATCAGACCATAGGAGAGGATGAAGGCCGACTGCACCCACCCCCACGCTGAGGGCGACAGACGGAGGTCGTGCATGATGCTCGACCCCGCCACCGAGATGTTGATGCGGTCGAGAAAGGTCACCATGCCCAGAATGACGAGCATGGCGAGGATGACGTTCTTACGCTTCATAGGCCGAGGAACTTACGCAGGCCCTTGACACCCAGGACGGGACTGGACAGTACGGGTTTGCCAGTCAGTTCGGAGAGGCGCTGTTCCATGCGGGCCATCGAACCCTGGGCCAGCACGAACATGTCAACCTGCGAGGCGATGCGCTGGGCGGCCTCAGCTATCAAGCGGTCGTGGGTGGCGCCATCGCCACTCTGTCCGGCAGCAAAGGCACCATCAGCCAAGCCCTCCACCAGCGTCACCTGGCGACCGGCCTTCAGGGCCTCGTTCTGCAACAGCCGGCAGGTGGGGTCGAGGGTGGTAGGCAACGTGGAGATGACGCCGATGCGGTCGTAGCTGCGCACGGCCTCGGCAGCCATGGGCTGGTCGATGCGGAACACGGGGATGCGGGCATACTGGTTGCCATAGTCGGCGACATCGCCCACGCTGGAACAGGTGTTGAACACCACATCGGCACCGGCATCGGCAGCACCGTTATAATAAGAAAGGAGACGACGGCGCACGGCATTGGTCACCTCGTTGTGGGCAATCACCTCCTTGATGAGCGACGAGTCGGCAATGTGGTTCACAGTCACTTCAGGCAGATACTCCTGGAAAATCTTCGTCAACGGCTCTACCAGGGCCATGGCGGTGTGTACGCATACTACGTGTTTCATAATTTGTTTAGTAATTTATTAGTTTGTTTGTGCAAAGTTACGAAAAAAATCCGTATCTTTGCAAGCAATAAGAAAAAAATATCAGAAAATGGATATCGTAGAGAGATTTTTGAACTACACCAAGTTCGACACTCAGTCGAGCGAAGAAAGTGAGACAGTACCCAGCACCAGCAAGCAGCTGGTCTTTGCCGAATACCTGAAGAAGGAGTTGGAGCGTGAAGGACTGGACGATGTGGAGATGGACGACAAGGGATACATCTATGCCACCCTGAAGTCGAACATCAAGGAACAGGTGCCCACCATCGGTTTCATTTCACACTATGACACCAGCCCCGACTGTTCGGGAGCCGACATCAAGCCACAGATGGTGCACCACTACGACGGCAGCGACATCCTGCTGTCGGAGGGCATCGTCAGCAGCCCGAAGAAATTCCCCGAACTGCTGCAGCACGTGGGGGAAGACCTGATAGTGACCGACGGACACACCCTGCTGGGGGCTGACGACAAGGCCGGCATTGCTGAAATCGTGCAGGCCATGGTGTGGCTGCAGGAGCACAAGGAGGTGAAGCACGGCAAGATTCGTGTGGCCTTCAACCCCGACGAGGAGATAGGCATGGGCGCCCACCATTTCGACGTGGAGAAATTCGGTTGCGAATGGGCCTACACGATGGATGGCGGCGACGTGGGCGAACTGGAGTTTGAGAACTTCAATGCCGCCTCTGCCAAGATTACCATCAAGGGCGTCAGCGTGCATCCCGGCTATGCCAAGGGCAAGATGGTGAATGCCAACGCGCTGGCCGCCGAGTTTGCCAAGATGCTGCCAGACGACGAGACCCCCGAGACCACCGAGGGCTACCAGGGCTTCTACCACCTGCTGGGCATCACGTCGAACATCGAACAGGCCAAGCTCAGCTACATCATCCGCGACCATGACCGCGAGAAGTTTGAGGACCGCAAGCGATTCATCCAGCGCTGTGCTGCCGAGATGAACGAGAAGTACGGCGAGGGTACGGTGGAAGCCGTGGTCAGCGACCAGTACTACAACATGAAGGAGAAGATAGAACCCGATGCCATGCACGTCATCGACCTGGTGCTGCGGGCCATGCAAGACTGTGGCGTAGCCCCCAAGGTGAAGCCCATTCGCGGCGGTACCGACGGTGCCCAGCTGTCGTTCAAGGGGCTGCCCTGCCCCAACATCTTTGCCGGCGGCATCAATTTCCACGGCCCCTACGAGTTTGTCAGCATCCAGTCGATGGAGAAGGCCATGCAGGTTATCATCAAGATTTGCGCTTTAGTAGGAGAATACAATGGCTGAGCTGCCTGCGATGATACAAGACCTGGCACTGATACTGGTGGTAGCTGGTATCGTGACCTTGGTATTCAAAAGGCTGAAACAGCCGCTGGTGCTGGGATACATCGTGGCAGGATTCCTGGTGTCGCCCCACATGCCCTATACGGCATCGGTGGCTGACACGGAGAACGTGCAGCTATGGGCCGACATTGGCGTCATGTTCCTGCTGTTTTCGTTAGGCCTTGACTTCTCGTTCAAGAAGATACTGAAGATGGGGGCCTCGCCCATCATATCGACCATCACCATCATCTTCTGCATGTCGATGCTGGGGGTCTGCGTAGGCCATGCCTTCGGGTGGTCGAAGATGGACTGCATCTTCCTGGGAGGAATGCTGGCCATGTCGTCAACGACGATTATCTATAAGGCTTTCGACGACCTGGGGCTGCGCCAACAGCAGTTTGCCGGCCTGGTTATGTCGGTGCTAATCCTGGAGGACATCCTGGCCATCGTCATGATGGTGATGCTGAGTGCCATAGCCAGCGGCAACAATCCCGACGGCGGACAGATGCTGGGCAGCATTCTGAAGATAGCCTTCTTCCTGGTGCTATGGCTCGTGGTGGGCATCTTTGCCATCCCCATCTTCCTGCGCTCCGTGCGGAAACTCATCAACAGCGAGGTACTGCTCATCGTGTCGTTAGGGCTGTGCTGCGCCATGGCGGTCATCTCCACCAAGGTGGGTTTCTCGTCAGCTTTCGGTGCCTTCATCATGGGCAGCATTCTGGCCGAGACGATAGAAGCCGAGAGAATTGAGAAGCTCGTGGAACCGGTGAAGAATCTGTTCGGCGCCATCTTCTTCGTGTCGGTAGGTATGCTGGTAGACCCGCAGATATTGATGAACTTTGCCCTGCCCATCATCATGCTGGTGCTAACCATCCTGGTCGGCCAGGCGGTGTTCGGCTCGTTCTCGTTCATGCTGGGCGGCGAGAGTCTGAAGTCTGCCATGCGCTGCGGATTCTCCATGGCGCAGATTGGTGAATTCTCGTTTATCATTGCCTCGCTGGGACTGTCGTTAGGGGTCATCAGCGACTTCCTCTATCCCGTTGTGGTGGCAGTATCCGTCATCACGACTTTCCTCACACCTTACATGATACGCCTGGCAACACCGGCTTACGGTGCCTTGGAGAACAGGCTGCCGTCCAGACTCATCAGCACGCTGAACCATCTGTCGATGAGTCATCCCAACTCGCAGAAGCAAAGTCTGTGGAAACGGCTGCTGGCACAGATGACCATGAACACCGTCATCTACAGCATCCTGTCGTCGGCAGTCGTCGCCGTCATGTTCACCTTTGTGCTGCCGTCGGTACGCAGCATACTGCCCGGCTGGGAGCTGCACTGGTATGCCAACGGCATCACGGGACTGCTGACCATACTGTTTATATCGCCCTTCCTGCGGGCTATGGTGATGAAGAAAAACCATAGCGAGGAATGGCGCACCTTATGGGCTGAGAGCAACCGCAACAGGCTGCCGCTGCTGTTTACCGTCATGGTGAGGGTCATGATAGCAGTAGGCTTCGTGTTCTACATCATCAACTACCTGAGCCGCTTCCGACCGGCCATCATGATAACCTTCGGACTGCTGACGGTCATCCTCATCGTGGTGTCACGTACGGTCAAGCGGCGCAGCATCCTGCTGGAGAGGCTGTTTATCAACAACCTGCGCTCACGCGACATCGAGGCACAGATTCAGGGTAAGAAGCGTCCGCTGTATGAGGGACGGCTGCTGGACCGCGACATTCACATTGCCGACTTCGAGGTGCCCACCAACTCGCTCTGGATGGGCAGCACGCTGAAGGACCTGAACCTGGGCAAGCACTATGGCGTCCACATCAGCAGCATCCTGCGCGGCGGATTCCGCATGAACATTCCCGACGGCGACTACGTGCTATATCCCTGCGACCACCTGCAGGTCATTGGCAGCGACGAGCAACTGGCCAATTTTGCACATGCCCTGTCGACTGACGTTATCAACAGCGATTTGCAAGATGAGAATCGAGAGATGAAACTGCGCCAGCTCATCATCACCGACGACAGTCCCTTCATCGGCAAGACACTGGAAGAGAGTGGCATCCGCAGCATCTACAGCTGCATGGTAGTAGGGCTGGAGGAAGGCAAGAAGAACCTGTCGCCCATGCACCCCAAGCGCCGCTTCGAGGAGGGCGACATCATCTGGCTGGTTGGAGAGGAGAACTCGCTGAAGGCTCTGTTCGCCCTACACAGCACCGCAGAACGGTAAGTCACCTCTTACCTCTCACCTCAATACCACTGCACGGCATTGGAATACGACGAACGCTTGTCGTACTTCAATGCATCCGTCAGGGTGGCGGCATTGCATCGGAAGGAGAAGTTATAGCTGGTATAAGGTGCCAGCACCACTGAGCACGACATGTTGAAACAATGCAGGTCACGACTCAGCGAGGCCTGGGTCATCGAAATCTTCTTGCTCTCGAAATCGTAGCCGCTGCTGAACTGCACATTCCATCCGTCTGCCAGACGTATGTTGCCTGAGAAGTTCAGGTTCTGCGTAATCTTGTAAGGATAGCGCATGGTGTCGTAGTTGAACTTGCCACTGGTATTCTCACGCAGGCTAAGGCCATAGCTGACAGTTAAAGACCAAGGAATGTTGAAGAGCATATAGCCGTCGTCGTCGGTTTCGGCCAGGCCTGCCTTGTCCTTTTCAGCACGATGCTTACCGGCTTCCAGGTCCGGGTCGATATTGGTATCGGCACCGGTGTCGTAGTCTTCTTTCTTGCCTTCGTCTTTCTTGTCCACCTTCTCACCGCGCAGCCATTTGAAGAAATTGGCAACCTTCTTGTTGTCTACCGTGAAGTGGAAGTTTTGCGACAAGCCCTGGAAGCGTCCGAAGCGTCCGTGGCTATACTCGGTGCGATTGCCGATATAGGGGCGGGCACCCACTGAGTCGGCTTCGTAGGCATAGGTGGCAAAGGATGCATTCAGCGTGAAAGTGTAGCTCTTGGAAAGCTTCAGTCGGAGGCGCGTCTGCAGGTCGCTCCAAGGGTGATAGTCGGTGGCAAAGTTGTACGACATCGACGCTCCCAGCTCATCAATGATGCTGATTTTCTTGATACCCGTGGAGTCAGCGTCCGACTTGATTTTCATCTCGATGTTGTTGGAGATGTCCAGAGACACGCTTCCGGTCTTTCCCTTTCGGGCACCGCCAAACTTTGAGCCCTGGTATTTGTCATATTCCACCACGGAGACATTGCCGTCCTTGTCGGTCTTCGTGTAAGTACCCCAGAAGCCATAGTTGGAGGCACTGAAGTCTGGCGCATAGCTGAAGTTGACAGAAGGGGTGAGCACGTGGCGGATGGCTTGAATCTTGTCGCCAAACAGCTTGCGGTTGGGAATGAAGAAGCCATAGAGCTTGGTGGAAAGTCCCAGACTCATATTCCATTCATAGACATTGTTGAAGCCCTGTATGGTGTCTACCACCTCCTTCTGACTGGCCTCATCCCACGAGCGTTCGTACCGCTGGGCATACATCTTGTCGGTGAAATTGATGCCCGGGTTGACGTTCAGGAAATTAAACAGCGAGAAATTACCCTTGATGGGGATATTGTGCTGTATTCCGTTCTTCCAGTCCTTGGTCAGGCTGGAACTCATGAGCTTGCTCTCCTTCGTATTGATGGAGTTGGAGAGTGTTCCTGTGTATGAGAAGGAGATTTTCTCATACCAGCGCTCCTTGCCTGCTGCCTTCTTACGCTTAAAGGGATAGAACTGCGAGATGCTGGCGGTAATGTCGGGCATGGTAAGCGTCACCATCGAGTCGCGCATATTCTGTTCGGCACGCAGGTTGGTGGTCAGGGTCAGGCCTATGCTTGAGAAGGTGGTGGTCAGGGCCACCGACGAGGTTCGTGTAGACTGTGTTCTGGCCTGTGGGTTATAGACTGACGACAGATTGCTCTGGTCGTAACTCGTCGAACTATAGTTGACGCTGGCCCGCAACTGGGTGAAGGGATTGGCCTTCTGGTCCTGGGCGTGGGTCCACTGCAACTGGAAGCTGGTGGTCTTCGTATAGTCTGGCATGTTCTTCTCGCCTGTCACCGTACTCAGATAGCTGAAGTTGAACGAGCCGTTGTAGCGGTAGCGCTTGCGATAGTTTGAGGCTGCCTTGATGCCCCACGAGCCCTTGGTATAGATTTCGCCCAGCAGTTTCAGGTCCATCTTGTCGGAAATGGCAAAATAGTAGCCGCCGTCACGCAGATAGAAGCCACGGGAGGTCTCGTCGCCGTATGTGGGCATGATGAATCCTGAGGAGTAGCTCTTGGTGAAGGGGAAGAATCCGTAGGGAATGGCAAAGGGCAGCGGCACGTCGGCTACCACGAGATAGGTAGGCCCGAACACCACGTCCTTGCCGGGGCGCACCTTGGCACGCGACATGGCGAAATAGAAATCTGGATGCGGCTCGTCGCAGGTGGTGTAGCGCCCATGGTAGAGATACATCTCGCCGTTGGCTCCGCGCTTCGACACCTCGGACGTCATAAAGCCGTCGTCCTGCTGGGTATAGACGTTCTGAATCAGACCCTTCTTCGTCTTGAAGTTGAAGGCCATCGTGTCGGTCTCGTAGGTATCGTTGCCCATCTTGAAGACGGGTGTACCGTACTTGGTGCCGGTGGTATCCTGTGAACCCATGGCGTGCACCAGACTGGAGTCCATCGACATATAGATTTTGTCGCTCTGCAGGTCCATGTTCTCATATTTCACGCTGGCATTACCGAAGAGATAGGCCAGCTTGGTGTCGCCTTCATAGACCATGGAGTCGGCTGCCGTATATTGTACCGGTGCATCGATGCCGTTCTTGCGCTGGCGGTTCAGGGAGTCGGCACGCAGCGAGTCGTCAATGGCCTTGTTATGCATCCAGATGGCTCTCTGCAGCGAATCCATGCTGGCCGTATCAGGCAACAGGGAGTCAGGGCGCAGCGTGTCAGGACGCATGGAGTCAGAGGGCATGGAGTCAGGATGCAGCGTGTCAAGACGCACGGAGCCAGGACGCATGGAGTCAGGGAGCAAAGAGTCAATGCGAAGCGAATCAATGGCTTTCGACACTTTGGGAAAGCGCAGACGCGGCACCTCCGCCATCACAAAAACGATGACGAAAAGCATCAGGAATATGAGCGTTTTTCTTCGCACGGCTGCAAAGGTACTAAATTTAGCACACAGAGACGCAGGGAATCTGACTTTTTTTTATTTTTTTATTCTTTTATTCCTATATTTTTATTCAAATCGCGCCGCCCATGCCAGAAACTTACGTACTCCTGCCTCTCCGAATTTCTCCAACGATTGGGCAGCTTCTGCGACGGTGCGCACGCGGTCGGGACTCGACTTTGAATAGAACTTGTCGGCATAGCAGACTATCTGTTCCTCCAGCGTCTCAGGTTCATAGCCGGGCAGTCCGGTTCCCGTATGGCGTTCCGCAACGCGGGCATGGCGCGGAAAGCCTTCTGACCGCAGGATGTCGGCACCTATAGGACCGTGCTTGATATAGGGCTCTGTGCCTTCGCAATGAATGGAGGGGGCATTGCAACGGAAAATGCCAAGGTCGTGCAGCATGGCGGCCTCTTCCAGGAATTGCACGTCAACGGGCAGCTCACGGTGCTTCTTCACAATCTGCAGACAGCGGTCGGCCACTTGGCGCGAATGCTTCAATAAAACCCTGCGGAGCTCATTGTCCGCAGGGTAATACTTATCTATGAGGGCTTGGTAGTTCATGCTCCTTCGCGCTCTATCCAACCCAGGTTGTCGCCTCGGCGCACCTTGGCGCCCTGCTTGGCTGACAGTTCAACCAGCTTTCCACCCAAGGCAGCGGGGATGGGTTCTATTTCACCCCAGGGCGCCTGAATGTAGCAGAAGGTGTCGCCCTCCTTATACTTCTGGCCAATGAAGGGCTCCAGACAGGGTTCGCAGGCTCCCTCGCCGGAGAACTCGTAGTACACCTGTCCGGCAATGGGGGCCGTCAGCGGGTCGGCCTTGGCATGCTTGAAGGCTGCCAGTTCTTCGGGACTCAGCTTGGAGCCCAACTTGGCATCCTTCTGCTTCTGCAGGTCGGCCAGGAAGTTCTTCTTGGCCATACCGCTCTTGTAGACCCGGTATTGCTCGGGGTGCATAGCCAGTTCGAACAGCTCTTCATCGTCCGTACCGTAATCCCAGCCGTTCTCGTCCATCTCCTTACGGAAGTCGGGCAGTGCATTATTTAATAAGGTGTGGGGATCCACATCGGTAAACTCACGGCCCTGCTTCTGGGCCAGTTCCTTCAGTTCGGGTGCTATCTCACCGGGAATCTTGCCCGACTTGCCCAGAATCATGCCCCACATGGCATCGTCCATCATCACGTAGCGGCCCTTGCCCTGCTCTATGGTCAGCAGGTTCATCAGGGCTATATTCTTGACATACTGCGAGAATGGTGTCACCAATGGGGGATAGCCCACCTTAGGCCATACGTACTCCACCTCGTTGAACAGTTTCACCAGCATGTCGTCGATGCTCAGTTCGGCTTCGCCCTTCTTCTGGCGCAACTTGTTGATGGCGCTATGAATGCCGCCCAAATCGGCCATCATCGACCCCATCATGCCACCAGGCAGTCCGCAACCCAGCAGGAGGCTCGACATGTGCTTGTTGGCGGGATTGATGAAGTAGCCCAGCCAGTCGTCAATGAACTCCTGGGTCAGCGAGCGGGCCTGCATATAGGCATTCATATTGATGTCGGCTACCTCGAAACCTTCGTTCTTCAGCATCGACTGGACGGAGATGATGTCGGGATGCACCTTACCCCACGACAGCGGCTCAATGGCGGTGTCGATGATGTCGGCGCCATTGTTGCACACTTCCAGGATGGAAGCCATCGACAATCCGGGACCCGAATGACCGTGATACTGGATGATGATGTCAGGATGCTTCGTCTTGATGCTCTTTGTCAGCGCACCCAGCAAGGCGGGCTGTCCGATGCCTGCCATATCCTTCAGGCAGATTTCCTCGGCACCGGCAGCTATCACTTCGTCGGCAATGGCGGAATAGTATTCCACAGTATGCACCGGCGAGGTAGTGATACAGAGCGTGGCCTGCGGAATCATGCCGGCTTCCTTGGCCCACTTGATACTGGGGATGATATTGCGTGTATCGTTCAAGCCGCAGAAGATGCGCGGTATGTCGACACCCTGGGCCTTCTTGACCTTATACATCAGTGCGCGGACATCGTCGGGCACGGGATACATGCGCAGGGCATTCAAGCCACGGTCCAGCATGTGGGTCTGGATGCCTGCCTCGTTGAAGGGCTTGCAGAAGGCACGCACCGCATCGTTGGGGTTTTCACCGGCCAGCAGGTTCACCTGCTCGAAGGCACCGCCGTTGGTTTCCACACGGGCAAAACAACCCATATCAATAATGACTGGAGCTATGCGCTCCAACTGGTCCTTGCGGGGCTGGAACTTTCCCGACGACTGCCACATGTCGCGGTAGACAAGACTAAACTTGATTTTCTTTTTCATAATCTGTGATAAGACTTTTGTTATTATAAATTGCCACAAAGGTACAAAATAAAGTGAAAAGTGAAAAGTGAAAAGTGAAAAAATTGCTCCCTTCCTGCCTTTTTTCACTAATTTTTCGTACTTTTGCCGCCAAAACAATGCTGAACAATGAAAAAACGCTTTTTACTCATAATGATAGTCACGGCGGCAGCTGTAATCCTGACGGCATGTGGCCACAAGCAGGCACCACCCCGTGATGACGCTGCCCTTTCCATCAGTCTACAGAAGACTATACCCGGCGACTCGACACGCTACGGACTGGCCTGCGACGGCTGCACCGACTCCATCCTGCTCTTCCTGCCCTACACGGGAGGCGACCCTGACACCTTCGACATCATTGAGGCCCGGAAGCAGCACCGTATCTACGGGCATCCCCGCATCGGCGACGAACTGGCTATTGTCGTCAATCCTGAGAAAACCGACGAGGCACTGATGGTTATCAACATCAACATGCTACAGGGCCAGTGGTGCTACAAGGTCACTCCCACGCTGCGCGCTTCGCTCAGCGGACAAGCCAGGCCTCCCCTACCCGACAGCATCCGCAGGCGCATCATGGCACCACGCGAATATGGCATCCGGCTGAAGCGCGACTACACAGCCTTCAGCATCGGCAACCTTCGTCCGGGCAATGCCGACGCCATGAGTCCCGTCAGCTATCCCGATGCCAAGCACTACACCAGCTGGCGCATCCATAACGGACGCATTATACTGAAAGCCGACACCATCCCCGGCCTGAGCCAAGAGATGGTGCCCGAAAGTGATACCGCCACCATAGTACTGCTGCGCCGCGACTCCCTCGTGCTGCGATTTGCCGACCACGAGCAGAGCTACTACCGAAAAAAGAACTAAATCATCTGTCTGCTGAGCAACCGCTCTTCTGCCATCTTCTCATACTTGGTGCCCGGCTGCCCGTAGTTGGCATATGGATAGATGCTGATGCCGCCACGGGGCGTGAAGATGCCCGTCACCTCTATATACTTAGGCTGCATCAACCGCACCAGGTCCTTCATGATGGTGTTGACGCAATCCTCATGGAAGTCGCCATGATTGCGAAACGAGAAGAGGTATAGTTTCAGACTTTTCGATTCCACCATGCGTTCGGCAGGCAGATACATAATCTTGATTTCGGCAAAGTCCGGCTGGCCCGTAATGGGGCACAACGTCGTGAACTCAGGGCAGTTGAACTGCACCCAGTAGTCGTTGTCCTGGTGACGGTTCTCAAAGGTTTCCAGCACCTCCGGGGCATAGTCCGTCCGGTACTCTGTCTTTTTGCCTAACTGCTGCAAATGGTCTTGTTCTCTGTTCATCATTTCTTCTGTATCCTTATGGGCGTGCAAAATTACAGAAAAGTTTCGGAATAAAAAAACTTTTTCCCTACTTTCCTCCATCATCGGTTTCCTAATCCGTAAAATTGCCGCAGAAGTAATGAAGAACTTCTGCGGCGATTTTTTATATAGCGGGCAACGGGGAGGACTTAGAAGTCCTTCGTCATTTCGGCCACTTCGGCATTGATGCGGTCGATGAACTGGCGGATGGTCATGACAGTCTGCACGCCACCACCCTGCGGACGCACGGCAACGGTCTTGTCCTGAGCTTCTTTCTCACCGACGATGACCATGTAGGGGATGCGCTTCAACTCGTTGTCGCGAATCTTACGGCCCAGCTTCTCGTTGCGCAGGTCGATGGTGGCACGCACACCACCCTCGCCAAACTGGCGGGCAACCTCCTGGGCGTAGTCGTTGTACTTCTCCGACAGGGGTAGAATGGCCACCTGTTCGGGTGTCAGCCACAGGGGGAAGTGACCGCTGGTATGCTCTATAAGCACGGCGGTGAAGCGCTCCAGCGAGCCAAACGGTGCACGGTGAATCATGACGGGGGTCTTCTTCTGGTTGTCCTCGTCGGTGTATTCCAGCTGGAAGCGCTTGGGCAGGTTGTAGTCTACCTGAATGGTGCCCAGTTGCCAACGGCGACCGATGGCATCCTTGATCATGAAGTCGAGCTTAGGACCGTAGAAGGCGGCTTCGCCGTATTCCACCTTGGCGGACAGGCCCTTTTCCTGGCAGGCCTCCTGAATGGCGCGCTCAGCCAGTGCCCAGTCTTCGTCGGTACCCACGTACTTGTCGTGGTCGTTGGGGTCGCGGAGGGATATCTGTGCCTCGAACTCGAAGCCAAAGGCCTTCAGCACAATATTGATGATATCCATCACGTTGAGGAACTCCTGCTTCACCTGGTCGGGACGGCAGAAGAGGTGGGCATCGTCCTGCGTGAAGGAGCGCACACGGGTGAGGCCGTGCAACTCGCCAGACTGTTCATAGCGATAGACGGTGCCGAACTCGGCGATGCGCAGCGGCAGGTCGCGGTAGCTGCGGGGTTTCCAGGCGAATATCTCGCAGTGGTGAGGGCAGTTCATGGGTTTCAGCATGTACTCTTCGTCCTCCTCAGGGGTATGGATGGGCTGGAAGGAGTCTTTGCCATAGTGGGCATAGTGGCCGCTGGTGACATAGAGGTTCTTGGAACCGATATGCGGGGTGATGACTTCCTGATAGCCAAAGCGCTTCTGCACCTTGCGCAGATGGTCCTGCAGGCGCAGACGGAGGTCGGTGCCCTTGGGCAGCCAGATGGGCAGGCCCTTGCCTACCTTGTCGCTGAACATGAAGAGTTCCATCTCCTTGCCAATCTTGCGGTGGTCGCGCTTCTTGGCTTCTTCCAGCATGACGAGGTATTCGTCGAGCATCTTCTTCTTGGGGAACGTGATGCCGTAGAGGCGCTGCATCTGTTCGCGGGTGGCATCGCCACGCCAGAAGGCTCCGGCTACGCTGGTGAGCTTGATGGCCTTGATTTCGCCGGTGTCAACCAGGTGAGGACCACGGCAGAGGTCGGTGAATGAGCCCTGCGTATAGGTGGTAATGGTACCGTCTTCGAGGTCTTGCTCAATGTGCTCGCACTTGTAGGTCTGGCCGTCGGCAGCAAACTCCTTCAGGGCGTCGGCCTTGGCCACCTCGCGGCGCACCACGGGTTCTTTCTTCGACGACAACTCACGCATCTTCTGCTCGATGGTGGGGAAGTCGCTCTCCTTGATCATCTGTCCGTCGGGCAGCAGTACGTCGTAGAAGAAACCATTCTCTACAGCAGGACCGAAGCCGAACTGGATGCCAGGATACAGCTCCTGGAGTGCCTCGGCCAACAGGTGGGCGGAGGTGTGCCAGAAGGTGTGCTTGCCCTGCTCGTCGTCCCACTTGTAGAGTTCCAACTTGGCATCCTCCATGATGGGGCGGTTCAATTCCACGGTCTCGCCGTTCACTCCGCAGCAAAGCACGCTGCGTGCGAGAGCAGGCGAAATGCTCTCAGCAATCTGAAATCCAGTAACGCCCTGCTCATACGAGCGAACAGAACCGTCTGGAAAGGTAATCTGAATCATATCTACAATATATGTTTGAAATTAAAATGCTTGCAAAGATAGTGCAAATCGGTCAAAACACCAAAGGAAAAGGTATTTTTTCACTTTTTTTACGACAAAGAGCCTGGGGGGACACGGGAGCAGCAGGTCTTACTTCCGCTGTCGCTTGATGATGCTATAGGCGGTGTAGAGGCCCAATTCGCCGGCTTTGGAGAGGTCGCTGACGGCTTCGGCCTGCTGCTTCTGCGTGAGACGGGCCAAGCCGCGGTTATACCATGCCTCGGGCAGATTGGGGTCGAGTTCGAGGGCGCGGGAATAGTCGTCGATGGCCTCGGCAAACTCCAGGCACTGCACATGGGCATTGCCACGGTCGTAGTAGAGGTAAGCATTGGAGGGGGCCAGGCGGATGGCTTGCGTAAGCCGTTCGAGCAAGTTGGCCGTACGCAGGGGCATGTCGATGCTGTCGGTCTGCCACTCGCAGACGGCTTGTAGCCAAAGGGTGATTGCCGACGCAGAGTCGGACGGTTGGAGCCAGGGGGCAGGGTCGCTGATGTTGCTATGGCCGGTCACGATGTAGAGCTGGCGGTCGGCGGGCATCGTAGCGTTGAGGGCGTCGACCTGGCGGTCGTAGGCAACATATTGCCGTACGGCACTCTGCTGGCGCTGGGTGGAGAGCACGTAGAGGGGCTGATAGTCGAGTGCGACACGGCGGTTCTGCACTCGTCCGCGATAGTCGCTCTGGTATTCCTGTTGCGACTCCTGTTCATCGGCTACTGCCAACTGGTTATACTTCTCGATATCCTCGTCGCTGCGCTTGCGCATCTGCTTCTTCGAGAGTCGGGGCTGATGGCCGAAACGCTTGTCTATCTGGGCCTTCAGGATGCGGAACTCGTCTTGCTCGGCCTGCTTGGTCATGCCCAGCTTGCGATAGCACTGGGCACGCTGGTGGAGACCGGTCCAGAAGTTAGGATACTGGTCGATGACTTTAGAATAGTCGCGGATGGCAGCTCGCGGATTACCCGTCTGTTCGAGCAGCAGGGCACGGTTGTAGAGGGCCATCAGGTTGTCGGGTTCCAGGCGCAGCACAAAGTCGAAGTCAGTGATGGCGCGATTGTCGTCGCCCACCTGGGCACGCAACAGTCCGCGATTGTAGTGGCCCAGAAAGTTGTTGGGTTCGAAGTCGAGGGCGGCATCATAGTCCGCCATGGCACCGCGCAGGTTGTTCTGGTTGAAACGGGCCAGCGCACGGTTGATGTAGAGTCCACCCTGCTTGGGCATCAGGTGAATGGCCTTGTCGAGATAGGTCTCGCTCTCCTTCCACTCCTCGCGGGCCAGACTGATGATGGCTCGCTGGGCCCAGGTGGAGCCCTCGTAGGCATCGAGTTCCAGGCTCCTGTCGAGTGCGCTGATGGCTGCCGCGGTGTCAGCCTGCTGCAGATAGGCCTCTGCCTTCATGGAATAGATGCGGGCATTCTTGCTCCACCGCACCGACATGGAGTCGAGGTCGCGGAGTGCTCCTTCATAGTCTTTCTGCTGGATGCGGCACAGGGCACGGTTGTGCCATAGGTTGACCGACTCAGGGTCGTAGCGCAGGGCCGTGTCGTAGTCACTGATGGCGTCGGCATATTTTTTCTGCTGGATGCGACAGAGGCCGCGCAACTCGTAGAGACCTACCACATAGGGATTGCGGTCGATAGCTGTCGTGCAGTCGTTCTCGGCACCGGCATAATCGTCGAGATAGTATTTGGCCACACCACGTAAGAACCACGGTTCGTAGAGCCAGGGCTTGGCGGCTATGGCCTGGTTAAAATACTGGATGCTGAGCACATAGTCTTCGTAATAGAGTGCCGAACGGCCTATCATGACTAGGCGGTCGGTATTGAACTGGGCAAAGGATTTTGAAATGAAGAATGAAGAATGAAGAATGAAGAATGCTGCGCACAAGGCAGCGCGCAAGAGCATCGATTTTATCCCTCCCGAGTCAGGCAGAGCGGTAGCAAATTCTTCATTCTTCATTCTTAATTCTTCATTCTTCATTTTCTCACCACCGGTTTCGTGCGATAGCCGCAGCGGTAGCGGCCCTGGGTGAGTGCCTTGAGCTTGCTCTTGATGAGCTGTTTGCGAAGCGGAGAGATGCGGTCGACGAACATCTTGCCGTCCAAATGGTCGAACTCATGCTGCATGACGCGGGCCAGATAGCCCTCAATCCACTCGTCGTGGTGCTGGAACTGCTCGTCGTCCCACTCCACATGGATGCGCGTGGGGCGTACCACCTTCTCGTGGATGGCAGGCAGCGACAGGCATCCCTCTTCCGAGGTGTCAGTTTTGGCATCGTCATACTCCAAGATGTGAGGATTGATGTAGACGTTGCGGAAGCCCTTATACTGGGGCATGTCGTCGCTGATGACGTCGAGGTCGATAACCGACAGGCGGATAGCCCGGCCCACCTGAGGAGCCGCCAGCCCGATGCCCTCGCTCTCGGCCAGCGTCTCCCACATGTCGCTGATGAGTTCCTTCAGCTGGGGATAGTCGGAGGTGATGTCGTCGGCAACCCTGCGGAGCACGGGCTGACCATATATATAAATAGGTAATATCATAAGTATAGACTGCTGACGATAGAAATGAACTTATTTTTTCGAGCGCATATAGTCCTCAAGGATGATGGTGGCCGATATTTCATCGACCAGGGCCTTATCCTGACGGGCTTTCTTGTGAAGACCGACATCGCGCATGGCCTGATGAGCCAACACGGAGGTGAAGCGCTCGTCGTAATACTCGATGGGGATATGCGGCATCTGCTTGCGCCAACGGTTGACAAACTGCTGGACGCGAGCCAGATTCTCGCTGGGCTGGCCGTTGGGCTGGCGGGGCTCGCCAATGACGATGCGCTCTACCTGCTCGCGGGCCACATACTGCTGCAGAAAGTCGTAGAGGTCATGGGTGGCTACAGTCGTCAACCCGCCAGCAATGAGCTGTAGCGGGTCGGAGACTGCCAGGCCAGTACGCTTCTTGCCGTAGTCGATAGAAAGGATGCGCCCCACTGCTTACTTGGCATAGAGCAGCCAGGCCCCGGGATACTTCGTCTGCAGGGTAGCACGGCTGGAGGCTGCGTCGGCCTTGGAATCAAAGGTTGTAGCTACCACGCGATACATGGCAGGCTGAACGTTGTTGTTGACCACCACCTGGGCATTGTAGCCCTCGTTCTTCAGCGTCTGCTGCAAGCCCTCGGCATTAGCCTTCAGCGAGAAAGAACCTACCACGACGCTGAAATTCTTCAGACCGTCACCGTTGACCACCGATACGGCCTCCTGGCGCACCTGTATGTTGTCTGCATTGTCTACCACCTGGGTATTGGTAGCTTCACGAGTCTGCATGGGAACTACCGTGTTCTCCTGCTGCTGTTGCTGGGCGGCTGCCTGTTGAGCCTCCTCCTGCTGCTGCTTGGCCTTCAGGTAAGCCTGCTTGTAAGCACTCTCACTGGATTTACAACTCGTAAAAGCCATCACTGCGCAAATTCCTGCGCAAAGAACTGTGTACTTTTTCATAATTTTTTGTCTGTAATCAGTATTTAAATTGAAACTTTATTCCACTAAAACAGCGCAAAATTACAAAATATCGCGCAAAAGCAGTGAAAAATACTGCGTAAAGTTTGTTAATTTCAAATCTTTTACGTAAATTTGCCTCGAAAAAAACAATTATTTTAATTTAAACACCGAATAATATGAAAAGTTTAGGTTATTTAGGCGCATTCTTCGGAGGCGCATTGGCTGGCGCAGTGATTGGCCTGCTGCTGGCTCCCGAGAAGGGTACTGACACCCGCAACAAGATTACCAGTGCCGTGGACGACTTCATGAAGAAACACGACATCAAGCTGAGCCGCAAGGAGGTAAAGGACCTCGTTGACGACATTGCTGATGCTGCTCCCGAAGTGGAGGCATAAGAGCGGTTTGAAAAAAGAACGTTATGCTGTCCAGCGACAAGAATGTAGAGAACATAGCACAACTCGTTGAGGTGCTGAAAGACTATGTCGGGCTTCAGAAGGAATATCTGAAGCTCGACGTTATTGACAAGGTGGTGCGACTGGCAACAGCCCTGACGCTGGCCATCGTGCTCCTCATTCTGGGTGTGGCAGTACTTTTCTACCTGTCTTTCGCGCTCATCTACTGGCTCGACCCGATAACGGGAACAGCGCTGGCCTTCTTCCTGATGGCACTGCTTTTCCTGGTGCTGTTCATCATGGTCTACAGATTCCGCAAGACCTGGATAGAGCGCCCGCTGGTAAGATTTCTGGCCGACACCTTATTAAACTAACCGCCTATGACCACGCAACCCATTCCCTATAAGACCCTTGACGACATTCAGCAGCGCAAAGACCAGCTGCGCGCCGGCATCCAGCAGCAGAACGAGCAGATTGGCTTGCTGTGGCATGAGCTGACGGCCCGCCAGGACTCGAACTCGAAAGGCGAGATGATTGCCAGCCTGGTGACCAACAGCATCACGGCCATCGATGGCTTCCTGCTGGTGCGCAAACTCATGAGAAACTACGGGTGGCTGTTCAAGAGGAAAAAGAAGAAATAGAGCGGCGATTTC
>CAMOQW010000027.1 GCA_946623195.1 uncultured Prevotella sp. | reverse complement strand
GAGTGAGCCGTAACCTCGCTATGAGCGAGCCGTAACCTCACAAAAAATGAGCCGTAACCTCGTCGGCAGTGAGGTTACGGCTCATTTGGATAATGGTTCTATTTACTTGAACGGCAGATACCAATAGCTGTCGTCGGCAGGCAGTCCGGCCCTGCGGCCCTCCAGCTTCTTCGACATCCAGCGGTAGCCGAAGTCGCCGCTATAGGTACCGGCGGCATTCTTATGGCGGGCCAGACGCATCAGGTCGTTGAAGCGGTTGCCCTCGAAGGCAAACTCCAGAGCGTACTCGTCGCACAGCAGGTCTTCAACGGCATTGATGGAGTCGGCAGGAGTATTCCCTACGGTAACACCGAACTGAGCACCAATCTCCGTCATCTTCTTACCCACGACATCCGTCAGCTGATAGGGCGACAAACCGGGAGAATAGAGATTGCCGTAGGCATCGTTAGCGTAGCCGGTACCGTGACTGTGGATGCCATACATGAAGGGTTCAGTATTGAACTTCGACATGTTAGCCTCAGAGAGCACGGGATACGTAGTGCGCAGGTTCTCCAGCGTAGTGCTGCTCAGATAGGGAGCGGCAAGGAGTGCCGTGGAGATGCCGTCCTTCAGGATGGCAAAGGCGGCGTCGTACATGCCTAAGCGGTTGAAGGCCTCGGCCAGATGCAGCAGCACGGTGGAGGTACGGTAGAGCATGATGCGGGCATTGTTGTACTTGGTGATCCACACCGTCGTAGAGTCGCTCTCCTCGTCCACATTGGTGTGCGTGATGCCGCTGTAGCGCTGGTCGCCCAGACTGGCGGCATTGACCACGGCCGACGATGACGTGCTGGACGTGGAATAATAATAGTAGGGCTGACTCTCCGAGAGTGCCACATAGCTGGCGCTGGGCAGAATCTGGATGGCATCAATGTAGCGGCTGTTGCCCGTCAGGTCAGTGGAATAGTAGTCGTAGCCAAACGCCTTAGGCAGACTCGTGGTAAGTCCACGCTGCGAATTGGTGGCCATCGGGATGTAGGTGATGCACTCGTTGCCAATGGTAGTAAAGATGGTCTGCCACTGTCCGGCACCTATCCGATTGAGATTGGAAAGGTCAAAGTCGGAGGGCAGTTGGTTCATATAGATGACGCGGCCCGTACCCTGGAAGGGCTGCAGCCAGGCCGAATGGCGACTGTTGTCGGAAGCCACCTCGGTCAGGTAGGTGATGTAATGGCGGGCGGCCTGGGCAAACTGCTCGGTCTCCAGATACATGTCGCCCAGAACGACATCTACGGGGATGAACAGCTTGGCATAGGTCACCGTGCTACCGGCAGGATTCGTGCGGCCTCCGTCAGGCGTGGGGAACGTGGTGTACTGCTCCAGGTCGGGAGCCAGTCGGCCGACAATCTCCGACAGGCCGAGTTCGGGGAACTGGCTGTTGTCAATATCGGAAATCTTGGTCAGCGGCTCGGTGAAGAAGGGCACCTTGCCATACGTGCGTGCCAGCTGCATATAGGCCCAGGCGCGGATGGCCTTGATGGCGGCATACTCCTTCATCACGACAAGGTCGGAACCCGTGCGCAGCGTGGTGTCGCGATGGGCGATGTAGTAGTTGCAGTTGTTGATGACGCGGTAGTAGACGTAGGCCGAGTCGTACTTATTGGCGGTCGTAGCCGTGAAATCGGCCAACTGGCGCAGGTTGTTGTCGGTACTGACCGTGGTGCGCACCAGGTCGCCGCGCATCTCGCCCTGATAGACATACTGGTCGGCCAGCTGCTGAAGTCCCTGCAAGACACCGATGGCATAGAACAGCGAGTCGGTCTTATCAGACAGCGAGGGGTCGAAGACCTGGCGCTCGCTATCGGTCTCCAGCATTTTGGAGCAGGAGTAGGAACCGCAGATGATGCAGATTGCACTGATAAGGATTGCTATCTTTTTCATAATCTTATAATTCTTTATACTTAATTCTTTACTCCACACATTAGAGGTTAATCTTCACACCTGCATAGAACGAACGGCCCTGGGCCAGAGCACCGCAGTCGATGCCTTGATACATCACACCATTGCCGATGCTGAACTCCGGGTCGCTGCCCTTGTACTTGGTAAAGGTCAGCAGATTCTGAGCCTCAGCCCAGATGGTCAGTCCCTGCAGCCAGGTCCATGAACCGGGGATGGGCACCTGATAGCTCACGTTGACGGTCTTGAGGCGCAGATAGCTGCCATCCTCAATCCAGCGGTCGCTGAAGCGGTTGTTGCCCATGGGGTCGCCAAAGGCAGCACGCGGCAGCGTGGCCTGCTGACCCTCATAGCGCCAGCGGCCCGTCTCGGCCACCTGCTGGTTATAGAAGGTAGCTCCGCTGTTAAGCACCGCACGCTGATAGTTGTAGACATCGTTGCCCACGGAGTAGTTGAAGCCCAGCGAGAGTGTCAGCTGCTTCCAGTTGACGGTGGCGAAGATGTTGCCATAGATGTCGGGATTGGGATTACCGATGGTCACCTTGTCGGCCTCGTCGATGATGCCGTCACCGTTCTGGTCTACGAAGTGCATGTCGCCAGCCTTGAAGGCATTGTAGTTGCCGGCATTGTCCTGCATATAGAGGTAGTCGGCACCATTCTTGCCGGCAGTAGCGGCCTCGGCATCCGTCGAGAACACCCCGGCGGTCTTGTAGCCATAGAACATCGCCACGGGGTTGCCCACACTGGTCAGGATGTTCTTGTCGCCATAGACCGAGGTGGTGAAGTTGCCGTCAGGCAGCTTGGTGACCTCATTCTTGTAGTGACCCATCGTGGCCCCCACCTCCACGCGCCAGTCTTTGCTGACGACAGGCTTGAGGGTAAGGCCCAGCTCATAACCGGTATTCTTCAGTTCGCCGCCATTGCTCCAATAGCGGTTGATGCCTCCGATAGGATTGGAGAACGACTTCAGCATGAGCAGATTGTCGGTCTTGTGGATGAAGTAGTCGAAGCTCAGCCCCACGCGGTTGTTGAAGAGGTAGGTCTGCAGGCCGACATTGAACTTCTTGGTCGACTCCCACTGCACCTTGTCGTTACCGATGTTGGTCATCTGCTCGCCCATGATGTTGTTGAAATACTTCACGGCCGTGAAGCTGGTGCGGGCAGCATAGTAGGAGATGTTGTCATTGCCACTGACGTCGTAGCCTACGTTCAGGCGAAGGAAGTTGACGGCAGGAGTCTTCGGGAACCAGTTCTCGTTGGTCAGGACCCAACCGGCCTGGATGCTCGGGAAGATGGCCCACTTCACGCCAAACAGCTTCAGACCGTCGGCATTGGAGCCAAAGCGGCTGTTGGCCTCGGCCATCAGCGACAGCGTGACGAAGTAGCGGTTCATGTAGTTGTAGTCCACATTGCCATACCACTGGATAGTCTTCCATACGTCGTTGGCACCGTCGATGCCGGCAATACCGCTGGTAGAGAGCGTCGGGTTCTTGTCGCTGGTCTTGCCCTGGTATTCTGTGCTCAGGTCGCTGTTGTCGTAAGAGAAGTGGTTGTAACGGGCGCCGACGAAGGCATTGACCGTGTGCTTGCCGAACTGCTGGCCCCAGTCGAGCTGCAGCTTACCCATGAAGTTCTGCTCCTTGGCAAACATCGACATGGTTTGCGAGGTGACATTACCAATCTCGGCCACATTGAAGGTCGGAATACCCGTATAGGGGCGGAAGTAGCGCTGTGCATTACGGTTCAGCATGTAGTAGAGGTCGGCAGAAAGCTTGAAGCCCTTACCCAGCAGCAGCTCGGGAGCGAGACGGAGCGTGAAGTAGGTGTTCTCGGCCTTGTTCTTGTTGTCGCCATTACCGTTCTGGATGATGGACAGCGGGTTGGCCAGCTGCGTGTTGGTGACGGGATTGCGCGGTGTCTCACTGGCAGCCAGGATGTTGTCGTAGTCGCTCAGCAGACCGGTGAAGCCACCCACGATGCTGTTGTACTGATAAGGAGCCACGAGCGGCGACTTAATCAGTGCCAATGCCGTCAGGGATGTCACCGTGCTGGACGAGAAGTCTGAGGGCAGGCCATCGTCGAAGAGGTAGTTGTTGGTACGCGAGATGGCGATATCGAACTTCGTGCTAAGGTTCCACAGAATCTTGATATCCGTATTGAAACGCACGTTCATACGGTCGAAGCTGGTCTCCTTGATGGTATTCTTGGCATCCACATAGCCCACCGAGAGGTTATACATACCGATGTCGTCACCACCTTGCACGTTGATGCTGTAGTTCTGCGTCATGGCCTTGCGGTAGATGCCGTCAGTCCAGTCGGTATTATTATGATAGGTACGGTAATAATAGCCGGTAGGATCGTCGTTGAGGAAGTGGAAATTCTTGTATTTGTCAGCTTCAGGCAGGGTACCAATCAGCTCGGTGGCATAGGTGCGATACTGCGTGCTGTTCATCATGGTCGGCAGGCGCGGAATCAGCTGCACACCGGCAGAAATGTTGGCATCGATGCGTGTGGCCATCGAGTGACCGCGCTTGGTCTCGATGACTATCACGCCATTGCCGCCACGGGCACCATAAAGGGCAGTGGCATTCTTCAGCACCGTCACCTTCTCAATGTCGTCGGGAGAGATGTTGGCCAGCATGTTGTTGAACTGACCGTCGTGCAACGAGACGCGGTCGCGCTGCATGTCCATCTCCACGCCATCGACGATGATGAGCGGCTGGGCATCGCTGGTAATGCTGTTCAGACCGCGAATGAACATCGAGGCTCCGCCCTCGACGGCTGCCGAATGGAGGATGCTGCGGACATCGCCGCCCAGCTTGCCGCCCAGCTCGTTGTCGACCGTCACGCCAAAGCGCTCAATCTGCGCCTCGCGCTTGGCGGTATAGTCGATGGTCTTGCCGTACATCGACTGGAACTTGTTGCTCAGCATCTTGACAGCTATCTGCTGACCCTCCTGCTCGGCCTGGATGGACACCTGCTGAGACAGATATTCCGGACCATGCACATAGAGAGCCGTCGTGAAAGTAGGCACATTGATGGTGAAGGCGCCATTTTCATCGGTCATAGCCGTATAGCGCTCATTAGCCAACGAGCGCAGCTGGATACCAACCAGAGGTTTGCCGGTGGCCTGGTCGGTGACAACACCCTTGACGGACATCATCGGATAGACCTTCTGCTTCACCTCTGCACGCTTGGGTTGCTTGATGGTTGTCACAGTCTCTTCTTCGAACTCGTCGTCATTGTCCGTCTGGGCATTGATGGCGGTGGTGAGTCCAAAGGTTAACGTGCAGACGGCGAGCCTCAGACCGCAAGTCTGCCATAGATGGAATATAGTACGCTTCATATTCATTTCTTGTTTTTATCTTCAAATTCCACGAGTTCTTTCGGCTTCAGCAGGATACCGGCAATGCGGAGGTCGCGGGTGAAGTCGTTACGGACATTGCCGGTAACGGCAGAGAACGGAGAAGTGATTTTGATATTCGGGCAATAGCCGTCGCCAAGGCCTTCATAGCACACCGGGAAGGTGAACTCACCAACGAACAGGGTGTCAACCTTCGATGTGTCATTGGTGAAGGCATAGATGGTATTCTTGTTGGTAGCAGTATTCGTCAACTTATACTTCGTGCGGAAAGCCTCGGCATCCTGATTCTCATCGAGGAACACCTCTTCCTTCAGATTACCGCTCCTGTCGCAGTAGTTCAGCGTGAAGATGACGCGGTTGGGCTTGGTCTCCACCGCCGACTTGGTCTTGTCGACATTCTCGGGAACGAAAATGCAGTAGATTTCATAGGTGGTGCTCAGCACATCGTTCAGATAGATGTTAACCTCCGGCTTAGAGTAGTTACCACTGGGTTCTACCCACAGATAGCGGTAGTCAGAACTATAGCTGTCCTGCAGGTTCACCTTGGCAGGGTCCACATTGTTGCCGGTTATCTGGACTGACGACATCGTACCTGTTGCCACGCGGGCCAGGTTGTAGGAGCTGACGGCAGAATAGAACAGCTCGGGATTATAGGTCTCCCAAGGTGCTACGGCTATGCTGTCAACGACGCGAGCCACACCATTGCTCATCTTGACTTCAGCAACCGTCTGTGCCAACAGGTTCTGAGGGCTGGAGAGCTTTTGACGGGTAGTGGTATAGAGCGTGTCGCGACCCAGATAGGTGGGTTCTCCGACGAGCCAGCGGTTATAGCCGTTGTTGTTGCTGAATGACAGGTAGCGCGTGATGTAGCGCGTAGCCAGCGAGTCGGCCAGCATACTGGCGTCGATGGTGACAGACTGCGGGTTGGTAGCTATCGTGGCGCCCTCGGCACCCTTTCTGGCATCCGGAATGAATGCCTGTGCCTTGGTGGTGCTGATATAGTTGAAGCTGTTCTTGATCTTGTTGTAAGTACTGTTCCAGGCCTTGTTGGTCGGTACCAGCATCGTATAGGTACTGTCCTCGCTGCTCATCTTGAAGTTGAGCGAGTTCCACAGCGTGTTCTCGGTGATGATCACGGAGTCGACGTATGTCTGCAGACCATCGACGATAGGACCGGTCACTGAGTGCTCAGTATCCAGATACGACGTCTCATAGCGGCGGAAGAAGTTGCTCACGGAGTCAATACCGTAGGACTTGTTGAGCTGGGAGTCCGTGATAAACTCATACAGGTTGGGATAGAAGTTGGCCACACCGTTGAGCGTATGCATGATACCATTGTTGCTGGGCAGGTTGGCGGCATTCAGCGTCACCCCGTCGAAGGTGAAAGTACCGTTGCCGGTGAAGTCGTACGACTTCTCGTTACGCATCAGGATGCGCTCGTTGAAGATGCCGGAAGCACGGTGGCTGTAGTTGGCAATATGATTGTTGACAAACTGGCGCAGCAGTGCATCCTTGTCTAAGCTCTGGAAGACAGAGGCATCGTAAGTACCGTTCAGCGGTGCCCACACCGTATAATACTGTGAGGCGTTCAGGATGCTGTCGTAGCCAACCTTCTGGAGCAGACTGGCGAAATCGCTCAGCTGACCATCCTGCTGGATGTTCTGCCACAACGTCTGGCTGGCAGCAGGGGCCGCATCGGCAACCTCCTTGTTGTAGTCACTGAAATCGGAGCATGATGCGGCAGTCATCATGGTGGCTGCCAGCATCAGGGTTCCTATATATTTGTTATTTTTCATAATCGTTCATCTTTAATCTTTCTTCTTTCATCTCAGATTAATACCAGTCTTCCGTATATTGCTGGTTGTCGAGTACGCTGGTGGGACAGAGTTCCACGAAGTCAAGACCGACGGGGAGCAGGGGGTTGTCGGGGTTCAGCGTCTTGATGCGCAGCCAGTTCTCCTCGCCCTGCTTGAGCTCGATGCGGCCTAACACGTAGCGTACCGTCATGCTGGCACCATACTCGAAACGTCCGTTGTTCGTCGTCGTCCAACCGGTAGACTCGGCATGTCCGCAATAGCTGTACGGACCACGCATGTAGCCACGGTTATGCATGGCGATATCGGAACCGATACCCATATCGTCCTCCTTGGTGGCATCCGTCAGACCGATTCGTGGGTCGGTCACCTGCACGGAGGCATCGAAGGGCAGACCGATGGCCTGCATCGAGGTCACACTGGGCGACGTGCCAATGTAATACTGCATGAATCCGCCGTAGCTCATCGGGGCATATACCACACGGATCTCGTAGATGCCGGAAGGTACGCTGGGCAGCTTGAAGGCCATGTCGAAGCGACCCCAGAACTGCACCTGGTCAGACTGGAAGCAGCGCCAGGCACCATGCAGACAGTAGGCCAGACAGAAGTAGTCGTCATAGAGCACCATGTTGTCGAAATACTTCGAAGGAATACCGGCACGCGAGCCGTCGTAGGCACTGGAGATGTTGCCGTCGCCCGTTGCCCAGTAGCGCTGACGGTTGTTGATCAGCTCGGGGAACAGGGAGGTGCAGTTGACACGGATGCGCTCGTTGAGCACGCCCTTGGGCACCATGCGGTTGTAAACCAGCATCTTGTTGATGGGATGCACGTAGCCGTTGTAAGCCAGCAGACTACCCGTACGGAGCACCATCACACCCGGCTCCACCAGGTTGTGCATGGCCTCAGAACCCTGCGTTGCCAACTCGTCGGTCAACGTATTGTTCATGCGATAGCGGTTGATGTAGAGGTTCTTGCCATTGCCTTCCGAGACAGGCTCCCAGATCTTCATCATCGTGTGGGGAAGCAGGGTCTCGTAGTAGTCGTAGGGGTCAGCATCAGGCGCATAGTTCCAATAGGCGTTGGAGCCCTTCTCATAGACCAGCTGGTTGACCGACATCGAGGCGTTCAGGATGTGGTAGGCCACAAACATGTTCAGGGCATTGTAGCGGTTGGTGTAGTCGTCGCCGGTGCTGACGGTGATGCCGTTCTCGCTCAGGTAGTCATACCAGTCGGCGGCATTGCCATATTGCTCATTGGCAAACTGCACCAGGTCTTCGAAACTGTTGATGTTGTTGGCCTGCATCACCGCATCAGACTCGGCAAACACGGTATAGCCCACTTTACAGGTCGTCTCTGCCGAAAGCGAGCTGCTGTAGTTCTCACGCGGGAGTTGCGTGAACGTAAAGGTACCGTCGGCCTTGTCGCCACGCTTCATGAAGGTCAACACGGAGTCGCACAGTCCGGTGCGCTTGAAGGCCTCGCTGAAGATGGAGTAGGTCTGAGCATTGCGTTCCAGCATATCGCCAATGAAACGGGTGAAGCGCGGAATCACATTGTCGATGACATGCAGCAGACCGTTCGTAGCCTGCTTGTCGGAGGCGGTAATGGTGGCCTTGTTGCCAAGGATGGTCTTACCGGTGTCCGACGAGAAGGAGAACTCATAGCCCAGCATGGTGGAGATTTCACCGTTACCCGTCATCGAGACGAGGTCGCGGTAGGTTGTCGTGATGTGATACTGGACAATGTTCATGCAGAGGCTGTCGGTCAGTCCCTCCAGCGAGTTCTCTGTCATGCCGTTATGGGGAATGACGGCCTCGTTGTCATTGTAGAGGCTGTCGATATAGGCCTGCACGCCGTCGTTGGTAGGAGCAAAACAGGTATAGCTGCCGTAGGCTGCCATCATTTTGTCGTAGCCCACACGCGACAGGATGTAGTTGAAGTCGGTGAGCGTGCTGTCCTGTGCGATCAGCGACTCTATCGTCTCTCCCGTGAAGGAGTAGAGGTCCGACTCGTCAGGCTCCGGATTACAGGAGGTGACAGCTACGCTGAACGCCAATGGAGAGAGGAGGATGACTGCCATCTCTGCCACCTTATTATATATATTCTTAATCGTACTCATAATTGTTTACGTTCAATAGTTCTTGTTGAAGTTGTCGTTGTCGCTGTATGACGGATTCTGGCGCAACAGGGGACTGATGTTCAAATCAGAGAGCGGCACCGGCATATAGAGCCGTGGCTCGGTATTCATCTTGGCAGCAACGGCATTACCCTTACCGGAGAGCTTGCGCTTCATGAGGTTCAGCATTTCGTCGTAGACGGCGACGGGAGTGCGGCCGGCATCATTCTGAGCAGCCAGTGTGGTGGCATAGTCGACGCCCTCCATGTGGCGATAGCTGTAGCGCATCAGGTCGTACCAGCGCTTGCCTTCGAAGGCCAGCTCACGGAGTCGCTCGGCCAGGATGAGGTTCTCCATCGTGCTCTTGCCGTCGCTGTAGGTATTCCACTTCAGCGAGTCAGACTCCGTCTGCTTGGAGCGCAGGTTGACGGTCTTCACCAGGTCGAAGGCGGCATGCAGTCGGCTGGCATCGGCATCGTCGCTGGCCAGGGCGGTCAGTGCCTCAGCCTTCATCAGCATAATGTCGGAAAGCCGGTAGATGATGTAGTTCATGTCCAGCGTAGAGTTATAGTCTGGTGACGTGGCCACCTGACTGGGCGGATTGATATAGTCCGACTGAGCTACATACTTACGGATGCGCAATCCGTCGAAGTCGCCCACGGTGACCGTGGCTCCAGCGGTATTCGTATAGGTGTTGTTCATCGCACGGTAGTCGGTCAGCGTGCTACCGCTGGTGTACACCTCGCCGCCATACTTGAAGATGGAGGAGGCATAGAGATAAGGCACGCTACCGGAATTGGTGTTATAGTGGTTGAAGTACTGCGTCGTTCCGGCATTGTCGTTGGCACCATACTGGAACTGCAGCTCCAGGATGCTCTCCTCGGCATTCTTGTTGATGAAGAGGTCGTAGAAAGCATTCATGCCCTCACTCAGATAGTAGTCCTTCTCCGTGGTCTCACCGCGCTTGCGGATGTGCTGCGACTTCTTGGAGGCGATAATCTTGTCGCAATAGGCCACGGCCTGCTCATAGTCAGCGGTGCTGTGCTGCACGCTGCCCAGCCACAGGTAGATGTCGGCCTGCAGGGCATTGATGGCATCGCGGGTGAAGTAGCCCACGCGGCGCCAGTCGGTATAGGCCGATGCCGAGACGGTGTTCTTCTCGGCCTCTGCCAAGTCGCTCAGACAGCTCGTCAGCACGGAGTCGGGCGACGACTGTGCCACGTTGCGGCCCTGGCTGCTGTCGGAATAGGCATCAGTGATGAAGGGGACATCGCGGAAGTTGCGCACCAGGTAGAAGTAGCACAGCGAGCGCAGGGCCAGCATCTGTGCACGGTCCGACAGATAGTCGCCATTGGTGTAGTTGGGGTCTTCACTCATCACGGCCTCTGCACGCTGCAGCACCAGGTTGCAGCGGTTGATGACGGAATAGAAGGCAGCCCATGTGGCGAAGGTGTTATCGGTCTGGGTGTTACCCAGATTGATTTCCTCCAAGTCTTCCTTAATAGTACCGGTGATGCTGGCTACGGGAATCATCTCCTCTGAGCGCAGGTCGCCCCAGACGATGAGCCGTGAGATGACATCGGCATTGAGCATGCGCTGGTAGGCACCGTTCACCATCAGCTGTACGTCCGACTTCGACTTCCAGAAGTCTTCGTCAACGGTTTTGTCGTCGGGCAAGATGAGGGTGTCTACACACGATACCATCATCAGGGAGCAAGCGGCAAGCAACAAAGAGCCGCTGAACAGTCTTGTCGCCACCTTATTATATATCTTCTTATAGGTAATCATAATATCTGATTTCTAATTACTCATTACTAATTTACGATTACAGCCCGACGTTCAGGGTGAAGGTGAACTGTTTCGAACGCGGAGTCTGCGAAGCATCGGCGGCAACGCCATAGCCCTGCGGAGACACCTCGGGGTCTACGCCGCTATACTTCGTCCATACATAGAGGTTGTTCAGTGAGGCGTAAGCCTGCAGTTGGTTCAGGCCCCACTTCTTGATCATCTTCTTGGGGAAGTTGTAGGTAATCTGCAGGTTCTGGAAGCGTACGAAGCCGCCATTCTCGACATAGCGGTCGGAAGGCTGGAAGTTGTACGAGGTGTTATACATGGCGCGCGGAATCACCGTCACGTCGCCATCCTTACGCCAACGGTAGTTGACGGAGGCACACTGGTTGTAGGTATTGAACATCTGTTCCAGGTTCTGGCGGGCCAGGTTGACCACCTTGTTGCCAAAACGGTACATGAAACGGGCCTTCACGCTCCAGTTTCCATAGCGGAGAGTCAGGTTGAAACCACCATTGACCTTCGGCAGCGAGTTGCCGAGGTAGACGATGTCGAGCTCATTGATTTGACCGTCGTGGTTGATGTCCTGATAGATGGCGTCACCACCCTGGAAGGTGTATGTCGACGAGCCGGTACCGTTGTTGTTGGTATAGTTGTAGACCAGGCGCTTGGGATGTCCCTGTCCGTCCATCAGCACGTTACCCTTGTCGTCACGCACCACGGGGAAGGTCTGTCCGGCAGCCAGTCGGTTGTTGATTTCCTGCTCGTAGGTAGCAGCATCCCAGTTGTTTTCCTTCTGCAGATTCTCCAGATAGTCGTAGGTGTACTGGTAGACACCCTGATAGCGGAAACCGTAGATGGAACCCAGCGAGTTGTTCAGCTGTACGCGCAACGGCCAGTTACCGCGCTGGGTGACAGCCCACGGAGAACCCGACTTGCCGTTGGTATAGTTGGTATAGGTGTTGTTGAGGGCATCCAGCACACTCTCATCCATCTTCTTCAGCATGTTCTCGTTCTGTGCGATGTTGAAGCTGGCATCCATCGAGAACTTGCCAATCTTGAGGAATCTCTTGGCTGTGAAGTTCAATTCCCAACCGTTGTTGTTCATCTGACCGACGTTCATGTTGCTGAGCGTGCTGTAACCCACGTATGAAGGAATGGCCACACTCTCCATCAGCAGGTCCTTTGTCACCTTGTGGTAGTAGTCGAAGTCCACCTCAATCATGTCATGCAGCAAACCCAGGTTGAAACCGAGGTTAATACTCGTAGTCTTCTCCCAGCGCAGGTCGTCCAGCTTCAGTCCGTCGAGAGTACCGATAGGCTGCAGGTTGGTAGCGTAGCCATAGTAGCCAGCAGAAGTATTATAAGTATTGAAAAAGAGGTAGTTCGACTTTGGAGCCTTACCATTGATACCCCAAGAAGCACGCAGGCCCAACATAGACAGCCAGTTGCCCTTGACCTTGGCCATAAACGGCTCGTCACTGATGTTATAACGCAGCGACACACCGGGGAAGAGTGCCCACTTGTTCTTGGGACCAAACTTCGAGTCACCATCGGCACGCAGTGAGAAGCCAAGACTATAGCGGCCGTCCTTATAAGAAAGGTGACCGTTGTAGAGCAGGTTCTGCGATGCTGAACGTGAGTTGCTGCTGGTCATCGACTTGTCATCATAGAGCCATGCGAAGATGGTGGACGCCGTGATGCCGGGAGGCAGCATACTCGTCTCCAGGAACTGCTTGTTGTATTTCTCCGTGCTCATCTCATAACGGGCCAGCATGGTGGCCGACCAATCTTCGTTCTTGAAGTGAGGCGTATAGACCAGTTCTACGCGGCCACCCACCTTGAAGCGGTTGACCTCCGTATTATTCGACTTATTATAATCCTTGTTTGCCCAGGTGTTGCTCGACAGCGAGGCTGGTAAGTAGATGGGGCGGCTCGACGCATAGATATCGAAATCTACACGGCCGTTCAGCGTCAGTCGGCTCTTGTCGGGCTCGGTGCCCAGCAGTTCGTACTTGATGCTGAAGTCAGGGGTCAGACGGTAGGTTTCTTCGCGGTCCGTAGCCTGATTGGCAATGGCCACGGGGTTGCCAAGACCCCTGATGGCTGCCAGCTCATAGCTGGAGAAGTTACCATCCTTGGGATAGACACCGCTGGAACTGGGGTTCATGATGTAGTATTCATCCGTATCAGAGCCATCGGCATTCTGGCGGAATATGCTCATGTTGGGAGCCATCTTCTGGGCCAAGCCGAGGATGTTGTTGCCATAGTTACGGTCGTTGCCCGTATAGGTCAGTGCGAAGTTCGTTGAGAAGCGGATGCGGTCACTGACGTTATAGTCGAGAACCAGACGGGTCGTGAACTGCTGGAACTTCTGCTTGATGATGGTACCTGTCTGGTGCTTGTAACCGGCGGAGATGCGGAAGGTAGCCTTCTCACCACCACCCGAGAGGTTCAGGTTGTACTCATGCTGTCCGCCGAACTGTGTCACGGCGTCCACCCAGTCGGTGTTGTTGTTCCAGTTCTCATATTCCGACCATGCGGTGTTATAGTTCAGCTCCTCGATGTTCGTGGTGGCATCGGCTTTCTGGGTAGGATTGTAGAAGGCCTCCTTCATCAGCATGGAGTAGCTGTCACCGTCGAGCAGCTTGTAGCCCTTAGGCTGCCAGGTGCCGGTGAACTTATAGGAGAAATTCAGGCGGGGTTTTCCACGCATACCGTGCTTCGTCGTAATGAGCAGCACACCATTGGAGCCCTTCGAGCCCCATACGGCGGTGGCGGCAGCATCCTTCAGCACGGTGATGCTGGCGATATCGTCCACGTTGACCGACAGCAGCGAGGCATACTGTTCCTCGTTGGCATTGGCGAAGTCGAAGTTCTCGTCAGGGTTGTCGAAAATCTTGTCGTCCACCACAATCAGCGGGTTGGCATCGCCGGTGATGGTGGTGACACCACGCAGACGCATCTGCGTACCGGCACCCAGGTTACCAGAGTTGGCCACAATGTCCAGACCGGCAATCTCACCCTGCAGGGCCTCGTCGGCCGAGGTGAATGCCAGACCTTCGATGTTCTCCATGTTCAGTGCCTGCTGCGACACGGAGATTTCCTTCTTCGAGATCATCAGACCGCCGGAATTGCCGCGCTTGGCCTTGACGACCACCTCCTTCAGCTGTGTATTCTCAGCCTCCAGCTTGATATTGAACACCGTGCGGTTGCCGATGCTTACAATTTGAGTCTTGTCTCCCACATACGAGAACACCAGCTTGTTCTTAGTGCTCTTAACCTGCATGGAGAAGTTACCGTTGAAGTCGGTCTGCACGGCCGAAACGATACGGTTGTTGGCATCGCGCTCCACAACGTTGGCCATCATAATCGGACCGTCGTTGTCGGACAGCGTACCCGAAATACGGACACCCTGCGCCATCAGTGGCAGGCAGACGATGCCCAGCAAGGCCGTAAATAGTATTTTCTTGATAGTCATATCTATGGATATATTTTCACTTTTTACTTTTGTTCTTCTCGCATATTACTGTCCGGAGTCAAGGGCTTCGGTGAGTTCATGAATCACGCAGAAAGACGACGTGTAGATGGCCGTGGCCTGTGCACGGGCCCTGTTGAACCAGTAGTCGCGTGTCATCAGGTTGCTCAGCGTGGCTGAGTTGTTGGCATCAATGGTATGCGTCTTGCCGGCACCGTCGGTCACCGTCAGCTTACCGTTGCCACCGCTGACACGCAGCTCCAGGGCCAGACCGAGGTTGTCGGTGCAGAGGCTGTTGAAGCGTCCGCCAGCCACCACATTGTCGGCATAGACGGAATTGCTCTGGAAATGGTAGTGGGCAAAGTCGCGCATCCGCTTAATCATGGCCTTCGCACGCTCCTTGGCAGCCGTGGCGGCAGCACTCTCCTCATTGGCGTAGGCCTCGTAGAGGTTCTGCACCTGTTCCCAGGTGGGCAGCCCGCCCTCGTAAGCCTTCTTCATGGCCTCGTTGTTGGGCGCATAGAGCGTATAGTTATAGGTGTTGAACATCTTCACGTTGTAGTCCAGACAGCCGTGGCCGTCCTTGTCCTGGTTCTGGAAGATGATGTAGGCATCTTGCTCCGTGGTGCCCAGCTCGCTCTTCTCGCCACTGATGCCGGCCCATTCCAGCAAGTCGCTGGCACCGAATCCTGAGCAGAGGTTATAGAACTCGGAGAAGCGGCTATTGCTCTCCAGGGTCTTGCTGACACTGTTGCGCGGAGCCTGGATGACGTGGTCGATGCGGTAGGCGGTACCGTTCTTCTCGCTATAGACATTCTTGATGGCTGCAGGCGCCACGCCGTTGTCAATCTGCTGGCCGCTCATCACGCGGTCGCCGACGTTGCCGCCGCTCACCATGATTTCGCCGCCATGCTTGGTCTTATAGTACTTGTTGGTGCCCAGCTTCTCACCCTCGTTCAGCACGACGGTATGGTAGTTCAGGATGTCCACCATCAGCGACTGCCACTGCGCAAACTCCACGTTGGCGCCACCGTTCATGATGTCGCCGACGGTATTCGTGGCGGGGTCGTAGCGATAGGCCTTGGCACGTACGGTAGCCTTCGAACCGCTGGTGTCGTAGAAGAACTTCAGGGCGCGCGGCTCTGCATGTCCCAAGTAGCAGGGGTCAACGTAATAGTTCTCGAAGGCAGCACTGTCGGGAATGAAGAAAGCGAAGTTGGAGCTCATCGACATCAGGTAGTAGCGGAACTGCACGTTCAGCGGCTGGTCGGAGTCGGGCTCCTTGATGGCCCAGTTGAACACCTTCATGTCGGGATATACCGACGACGGAGCCATGACGCTCTGGTACTCGTCGGGGGCTATCAGTTCCTTCATCTTGTAGATGACGCCGTTGTTGGCCATCTGGATGTCGTAGCGCTTGTCGGTGCCTTCGTCAATCTTGTCCAGGGTGATGCCCATATACTCGTTGGCATCGTTCTGTACGGTCTCAAACTTGCTGGGCACGGTAGCGGTGAACGACGACTTCATCAGGTTGTTGATGAAGGCGGTCAGGATTTCCGGCATCGTGTTGTGCAGGGCATCCAGGTTCTCCAACAGGTGAGCCTCGTTGTTCTCACTGCCATGATACTTACCGTAGAGGTCTATCAGATAGGCACCGTCGCCGCCCTGACAGAAGAAGTCCACCATGGCCTTGTTGGTAGGCACAAACATCGTGGCTACGTCGGCCAGGGTATAGTCCACGGGCGTGGTCTGGCTGTTGGGGCTATACTGGTTCCACCCCGGGTCGAAGTTCAGCAGGTAGGTACTGCTCACGATGTTGCCGTCAGGGTCGGTATTCTGTCGGTGGCCGGCCTTGTTGTTCAGGTAGCGCACCTCGTAGATGTGGTCGATGGTGGGCAGTCCGTTCTCCTGAGCCCAGGCGTTATAGTTGCTGGTTACGGCTGCGTTCTCGTAGGGTGCGCAGAAGTAGTCCAGGATATGGCTGAAATAGGTCGTCTCGTCATCGCTGCGCAGCACCTGGGCCATGTTGCCGGGAGGCACGATGACATCCTGCATCTGGTGGATATAACCGTTCTGGCAGGTGATATCCCTGTTGATGATGGCGTTGTCGAAGATGTAGGCTGACAGGTTCTCGCTATAGGGTGTGCCCGTCAGGATGGCGAAGTCGCTTTCCTCGCCCAGCGTGGTGATGTCGTTGTTCAGCAGGTGCTCACGGGTGAAGTGTACCATCATGGGACGCGTGGCATCGTTTACCACATACATGCTGCCGCCGTTGCGATAGGCATCCCAGTAGCGGTTGTTCTGCGGCATCTGGGCATCGCTGGTCAGACACTGCACGGTGTCGATGACGTTCAGGTTGGTCTGATGCTTCATGGCTATGCCCTGCGACACCTGACTCTCGGTACTGCTGGTATTGCTGACGTTTGAGAGCATGCTCACCAACAGGGCATTGTCGAGCATGGAAGAATAGAGCAGCATCTTCTTCTGGGCATTCGAGAGCTTTTCGTAGCTCGTCACTCCCCAAGGATTGGACTGGAAGAACCTGGCGAAAGCCTCGTCGTTAGCAGGGAAGATGGTCTTCGAACCCGTGCGGTTGAGCGTCTCGGCATAGCCAAGGTCGTCAATCAGCCGCAGGTAGGTGTTGAACGTTCCCTCCAAGGTTCTGGGGTTCTTCAGTTCCTGATAGATGCTTTCACCAAGCCATGAGGGCTTGTTGTCTTCATCCACCGCCTGGTTCTTTTCTACGCAGGCAGTCATCAGTCCCGTTAACACGAGAGAGATACAGAAAATGAATTTTTTCATAAATAGCTATTTATTAATAATTTGATTAGTTTCTAATGACTATTAGTAGCTTTCAGTCTGCAAAGATACACAAAATATGTGAAACGCAAAAAAAAATTGCTAAATTTTTGCGCTTGCCGGCTAATAGCCTTCTTTTCCCCCCCCGTGCATGCAGCAACAAAAAACTCCCCGACCGAAGTGGGCCGGGGAGAATGAGTGGTATGTGATTCCGTGCGATGAATTACTCAGCAGGAGCCTCCACAATCTTGGTGACCTTCAGGCAGTCGTAGCCGAAGCCGTTCCATTCGGTCTCGTTGACGAACTTCAGCTTCACACCAGCGGGAACGGTAACACTTGCGAAGGTGAACCAACCCATACCGGCGCTGGCGTATGTTTCCGGAGTAGCAGCAATCTCAACCTTGGTCTCGGTGCCGTCTTCGGCAACGAAGTAGAGGGTTACAGGCGATGACGTACCGCTGTCGCTACGGCCGTAGAGAGCGATGTCATAGGTACCGGCAACAGCAATGGCATCCTTGGTGGTCATGCTGGTTCCGGCATTCAGACGGATGTGCTTACCCTGAGAAACGCGGTTGAAGGTGCCCCAAGAGAAGCCGTTCACAGTCTCACCGGTAATCTCCATATCCTCGCAGTCAGCGAAGTAAACCCAATTCTCATCCAGTGCATAGTTGATGGTGGTGAGGATGAAACCCTGAGTCTTGGCCTCAGTACCATTCACAGAAGCAGTCTTACCGTTGTACTGGTCGGCTTTGGTCACGTAGCACTTCTCGTTCTTGTAGAAGGCGATAGGCAGATAAACCGTAGTGGATCTTCCTTCAAACTCCTCACCTCTGAACTGAGCCAGAATAGCGTCTGCACCGGTCATGCCGTCGATCATGCAGTTGAAGATATACTGATACTTGGGAACTTCAGCGCTCTCGTAGACAATCACGATTTCAGTGCCCTCAGCGGTAATTTTAGCACCCTCGGCATTGTCACTCTTATAGGTGTACTTCACAGAACCGTCAGCATTGGTGAAGTTGGCCTTGTCGGCATCCAGCAGGATGATATCATCGCCCACCTTACCACGACGGGTGATGGTGTCCTTCAACTCCTCGGGGATGGGGTTGCCCTCGGTGTCAACATAGGTGATGGTATAGTCGGCATACTTGATGCTGGTGTCCTTAGAAGTCTTGGTGATAACGACGTTGTCAATCTCGTAAGAACCGGTGTTACCAATGAAGAGGGATAGCTGCGTGAAGGTATTGGCATTCTCGCTCACGAAGGGAACGTCTACGCCAGCCCACCATACTTGCTCACCATTAGAAATGGCATAATTCACAGTCTTGTTGATGACGTCAATCTGGAAGTCAGCGTGGAACCACTTGCCCCATACATCAGCAGCGGGATGCTCCTCCTTAGAGGCAGCAGCAGGTGCGCCGTTGATCTGGAAGTAGTTCTCGTTGCCACCGCCGTAAGCCTTGCCGCGGAAAGCACCCATGTAGAAGATGGCACCGTTAGTACCAAATCCATACTGGCCGTTAGAGGTGTTGAAGCCACCATTTTCTGCATTGTGGACGTAAGCATCGCCCAAGGCAATAGCCGACTGGCCTAAGATTTCAGCAGGAATCATGAAGTCGAAAGACACCTCTGCCTGTACAGCATTCTCGAGGTCTTCCATCTTCAGCGTAGCATAGGCGAAACCGCTGGAATTACTGCGAGAGAACTTGGCAACCTTCGTGCCATTTTCTGCCGTCTCGTCGGCAATCACTTCGACAGACATACGATTGCCGGGATTGGTGAAAGCAGAAGCACCATCCTCGCCCTCAAAGTCAATCACGGTAGGAATGGGGTCGCCTGCGGGGTTAGGATTGGGATTGTCGTCCACTGAACATGCTGTCAGTGCGAAGCCGCTCGTCAGGATGGCGGCCATCATCCACATTAGATTCTTTTTCATGTTTGTTTTTAAATTAGTTTATAAATAAAGTTAAAGTATAATTGTTCGCATCAAATCGTTCATAGTTGGCGGCCAACTATTAGCTTTGGTTGCATATAACACGGCACAAAGATAGGTTAATTTTTTGAAATCTTCGCGTTTTTTCTTATTATTTCTTTCCATTTTTAGTTTTTTT
>CAMOQW010000026.1 GCA_946623195.1 uncultured Prevotella sp. | reverse complement strand
CGATTTTATCCAAAAGATACAAAATAAATATGAATTATGAATGACGAATTATGAATTATTTCGTACCTTTGCATCCAAGTAACGAAAAAGAAAGGATACTGACAATGAAGAAAACAATTTTTACATCGGCCGTGGCCGTGGCACTGCTGACCTCATGCTCCGGAGGCCAACTTGGACTGTTGAACAGTGATTACTTCAAGGTGACCCCCAGTCCGCTGGAAGCCGAGCAGGGGCGCGTAGACGCTACCATCGACGGTATGTTCCCGGAAAAGTATATGCAGAAGAAGGCTACGGTGAGCGTCACGCCGGAGTTACACTTCACCAAGGACGGCCAGCCTCAGGTAGTGAAGGGGCAGTCGGCCCAGTTTCAGGGCGAAAAGGTGTTGGGCAACGACCAGACCATTAATTATAAGTTAGGCGGTCACTATACGATGAAGGCCAGCTTTGCTTATGAGCCCGCTATGGAGAAGAGTGAGCTGTGGCTGGCCTTCGATGCCCGTATTGGCGACAAGCTGATGTATGTGCCTGCCGTCAAGGTGGCCGACGGCGTGCTGGCTACCAGCGAACTCTATCACCAGACGCTTACGACGGCCCGGCCCAGCCTGTCGACCAATGCCTTCCAGCGCGTGATAGCCCAGAAGCAGGAGGCAAACATCAAGTTCCTGATAGAACAGGCCGAGCTGCGCAAGAGCGAGCTGAAGAACAATTCCGTGCAGGAGTTTGTCAGTTTGCTGAAGCGCATCAGTGCCGACCGTCAGAAGCTGAACCTGAAGAGCGTGGAGGTGTCGGCCTACGCCTCGCCCGACGGTGGCGTCGAGCTGAACGAGAAACTGGCCAACAAGCGTCAGGCCAATGCCGAACGGTATGTGAAGCAGCAGATGAAGCAGGCCGCCGTGGACAGCCCTGTCGATGTCAGCTATACCGCTCAGGACTGGGAAGGCTTCCAGCAGTTGGTGAGGGTCTCTGATATCCAGGACAAGGATGTCATTCTCCGCGTGCTCTCTATGTATAAGGACCCCGAGGAGCGCGAACAGCAGATAAAGAATATGAGTCATGGCTTCCGGGAATTGGCTGACGGCATTCTGCCCGAGTTGCGCCGTGCCCGTCTGACCATCAACTACGAGACCATCGGCCGCAGCGACGCAGAGATTGCCCAGCAGTTGAAGAGCGATGCCTCGCAGCTGAGTGTCGAGGAAATCCTCTATGCCGCCGGGAAGGCCCAGACTCCCGCTGAGCAGGAAGACATCTACAAGACAGCCACCCAGCAGTATCCCCGGGATGCCCGCGCCTATAATAATCTGGCTGCGCTGGCCCTGACTGCCGGCGACTATGCTGCCGCCAGGCAATGGCTGGAGAAAGCCCGTCAGGCTGATGGCAATAATGCCGAGGTGAACGCCAATCTGGGACTGCTGGCCTTACAGCAGGGAAACAAGGAGGCTGCCGAGAACTACATCAGCCGTGCTGCCAATGCTGACAACCTGGCCGAGACGCTGGGCAATCTGCACCTGGCACAGGGCAACTACGCCCTGGCCGAACAGGACTTCTCACAGGTTAACAGCAACAGTGCCGCCCTGGCCCAGATTCTGAACAAGAACTATGCCAAGGCCGCTCAAACCCTGAAGAACGTCGAGCACCCTGATGGCATGACAGACTATCTGCAGGCTGTCGTCAATGCCCGACAGGGCAACAAGGATGCCGCTGCCGCCTTCCTGCGCTCTGCCCTGCAGAAAGACCCCTCGCTGAAGCAGTATGCTGATAACGACTTGGAATTGAAATAATAGCGATGGGAAGGGTAGTCAGTCTTTTTGTCCTGTTACTGTTTCTGGTCTCCTGTGGTACGGAGAATGGCAAGTTCCGGTTGGAGGGGCGTCTGCGCAACATCAACCAGGGCGAGTTCTATGTCTACAGTCCTGATGGCGCCATTGAAGGCCTCGACACGATACCCGTACGCGAAGGCCGCTTCATCTATGAGGTACCCTTGCGTGATGAAGGCACCTTCGTCATCGTCTTCCCCAACTTCTCCGAGCAGGTGGTCTTCGGCAGAACGGGCAAGAAGGTCACCGTGAAGGGCGATGCCACCCATCTGAAGGAGATGACCGTCAGCGGAACAGATGAGAATGAGGACATGACCAAGTTGCGCATGGAACTGAACCGGCTGACACCACCCGAGATTCCCAAGGCTGTGGAGGCCTATATCAAGGAGAATCCGCTGTCGCCGGTCAGCGTCTACCTCCTGCAGCGATATTTCGTGGCCGACCGTCAGGCTGACTATAAGAAGGCTGCCGAACTTGCCCGGCTGATGCTGAAGGAAAATCCGGACAACGGGCGCCTGATTACGCTCAGCAAGCAACTCTCCAGGTTGAAGGCGAGTTCAGACAATCAGTTGCCTAAGTTTTCGGCAACGGACGTGAGAGGCAAGCGGGTCACCGAGGCCCACCTCAAGGCGAAGGTCAATGTGGTGACGGTATGGGCCTCGTGGAACTTCCAGAGCACCGACATGCAGCGCCGCCTGAAGCAGAAGAAGGATAAGTTCGGCGACAAGCTCAGCGTGCTGAGCATCTGTCTGGACGGTCGCCCTGCCGACTGCAAGAGAACCGTGGTAGACCGTGACTCGCTGAAGTGGCCAACGGTCTGCGACGGGCTGATGTGGCAGACTCCCCTGCTCGTCAAGTTTGGCATCTCAGATGTGCCTGCCAACTTGATTGCTGACGACAAGGGCCGCATCACCGACCGCAACCTGACGCCCCAGAAATTAGACGAGAAGATAGAACAATTGCTAAAGGACAACAAGAAGATATGAAGAAAACGTTACTGCTAATCCTGATGATGACAATGGCTACCATGATGCAAGCCCAGGAATTCGATTTCCGCGAGGTGTCGTATTCACCCGAAAAGACCGTCTTTACACTCTTTGCCCCCGCCGATGCCAAGACGGTGAGGCTCCGCCTCTATCAGACCGGTATGGGTGGAAAGGCTGTCAAGACGCTGAAGATGCAATGCCGCAACGGCCTATGGACGGCTGAGGTGAAAGGCGACCTGCAAGGGATGTTCTACACCTTCGACATGGGACGTGGCGAATGCCCGGGTGTCTTTGCCAAGGCCGTCGGGGTCAACGGACAGCGCGGAGCCATCATCAAGATGGCGACCACCGACCCCGAACAGTGGGACCGTGACCAACGCCCCGTGGTGAAGTCGGCGGCCGACCTGGTCATCTATGAGATGCACCACCGTGACTTCTCCGTAGCCCGTCAGGAGGCCGTACACAAGGGGAAGTTCTTGGCACTCACCGAACCGTGGGCCATTGAACATCTGAAACAGCTGGGCGTGAATGCGGTTCATATCCTTCCTTCCTACGACTATGGCTCTGTGGACGAGACGCGCCTGAACGAGCCGCAATACAACTGGGGCTACGACCCCGTGAACTATAACGTGCCGGAGGGTGGCTACTCCACCGACCCCTACCGGCCGGAGGTGCGCATCCGTGAGTTCAAGCAGATGGTGCAGGCCTTGCATCAGGCCGGCATCAGCGTCATCCTGGATGTGGTGTATAACCATACCTACGACATAGAGCATAGCAATTTCCAACGCACCTATCCCGACTATTACTACCGCAAGACGGCCGACGGACAGTATAGCAATGGCTCCGGCTGTGGCAACGAGACCGCCAGCGACCGGCCCCTGATGCGGCGCTTCATGCTGGAGAGTGTCAGATACTGGCTTGAAGAATACCATATCGACGGATTCCGTTTCGACCTGATGGGTGTTCACGACATAGAGACCATGAATGCCATCCGGAAGATGGTGGACGAGATAGACCCCACCGTTTTTATCTATGGCGAGGGGTGGAGCGCAGGGGCCTGTGCGCTGCCTGACGATGTGCTGGGCATGAAAGCCAACATCACGAAGATGCCGGGCATTGCCGCTTTCTCTGATGAGATTCGTGATGCGCTGCGTGGTCCGTTCTCCGATGATGCCAAGGGAGGCTTCCTGGCGGGCGTGCCTGACTGTGAGGAGTCGTTGAAATACGGTATCGTGGGTGCCATCCGTCATCCGCAGGTGAATATGAAGAAGGTGAACTACTCGCAGAAGCCATGGGCCACGGAACCCACCCAGATGATTTCCTACGTGTCGTGCCACGATGACATGTGTCTGGTAGACCGCCTCAAGGCCAGTATTCCCGGACTGACACAGGAGGAACTCATACGTCTTGACCTGCTGGCACAGACGGCGGTGTTTACCTCACAGGGTGTGCCCTTCATGTTGGCCGGTGAGGAGGTGCTGCGCGACAAGCAGGGTGTCCATAACTCCTTTGAGTCGCCGGATGCTGTCAACCGGATTGACTGGCAGAACCAGCAGCGCCATCCGCAGGTGTTTGAATACTACAAGAACCTGATAGCCCTCCGCAAGCATCATCCTGCCTTCCGACTGGGGTATGCCGACTTGGTGCGCAAGCATCTGGAATTTCTGAAGGCACCGCGCCAGGTGGTGGCCTTCCGGCTGAAGAACTATGCCGGCCGCGACGACTGGCGGAATATCGTGGTTGTGCTCAATGCAGCAAAAGTGCCGCAGGAGCTTACCATTCCTGACGGCACTTATACGAAGGTGTGCTGTGACGGGGTCATCAACGAGCAGGGCTTGGGCACCGTGACGGGTCCGAAGGTCGTGGTCAGCGCTCAGTCAGCCCTGATTCTGCACGACTGATAACACTTTTCACTTTATCCGGCAGGTAGTAGCCTAAGTGCGGTGGCTGGTTGTAGGCCGTATTCTGCCAGCAGATGCTGAGGCGATAGATGTTGTCGTGCATCAGCGTCGGAACGGCATAGCCGGTCGGTATGTTCGTCGTAAAGATGTTCAGGTGGGCAGCATCACTCGAGTCCCAAAGTATCAGCTCCTCGCGCCAGTCGCCAAACAAGTCGGCCTGCAGACAGGGTGTGGCCTTGGTCCAGTTGTTGCTGACGGAATGTCCCATCTCGTAGAGTTGCTTGCCATTGCTGAGGGGCAACGGTACGGCTTTCTGACCATCCCACTTCTCAATGAACGACGGGAAATGCGGGCGTTGTCCGCGATTGGCCAGTAGCTCGTCCTGCAGGTCGCCGTCCCAGTAGATGCGGAAGTTGATGCTGGGCAGTTGGTTGGAGATGATTTCCCCCTTGATGTTACGTACGGCACGCTTCTCGATATGCCAGAACTCAAAACCACGGTGTCGGGCATCAATGTCGGCCGCCAGGCCACGCCCCGTATCCTCGTTGGCGGTCTCATGGAACAGCAGTTCCCCGGTTCGGGCATCGCGCAAGTCGGCACCGTAGGGCCGCTCCTCATGCACCATAAAGAATTCCAGTCCGGGGCGGTCAGGGTCGAGGTCGCTCAGATGGGTGGCGTCGCCATGTCCGAGTCCTGTGGAGTAGAGTAGGGTGCCGTCGTTGTTGATGGCTGCCGAACCGTAGGTGATCTCATCGCATCCGTCGCCATCCACATCGCCCACACTGAGGCTGTGGGCTCCTTGGCCGAAAGCCGTATGCTGCAGTCCGCGATACCAGGTCTGCTCGCCCTTCTCGTTGATGACGTAATACTCATGACGGCTCACTGAGGCATGGAACCACTTGGTGGTGAGCTTCCGGCCGTCGAAGTTGACAGCCCAGAGATGCGAGGGGGTATAGTAGCCGCGACACATCACTGCCGAGGGCTTCCCAGCCGGTCCGTCCAACCATGCCACGCCTGCCAGGAAGCGGTCGCCGCGATTGCCGGGGTAGTTGCGGTCGCCCCATTTTTTCCAGGCGTATTCTGCCGAGCCGCCTACTCCAAAGTTGCGGTTGGGTCGGTAATAGACCGTATGGATGGCGCGCCCTGTCTGTCCGTCAAAGACGGTCAAGTATTCCGGGCCGTCCAATACGCGTCCGTCCTGATTGACATACACTGATGTGTTGTCGGTCTGGCGTATCTCCGTCTCGTCGGCAGCATCGCTGACGTAGCGTCCTGTGCCGTCAGTGCTGCCCGGTGCCGTTTTGCAGATCATCTCTGCCCGTCCGTCGCGGTCGAAGTCATAAACCATGAACTGGGTATAGTGGGCACCGGCCCGGATGTTCCTTCCGAGGTCTATCCTCCAGAGTCTGGTGCCGTCTAACCGGTAGCAGTCGATGATGACGTTGGCAGACAGTCCGCCATGTGAATTGTCGTGAGCGTTGGAGGGGTCCCATTTCAGGAACAGCTCGTATTGTCCGTCGCCGTCGATGTCGCCTACCGAGCAGTCGTTAGGTGTGTAGTGATAGCGCCTGCCGCCCATTTCGCCGCCTTGCGGTCGGTCGATGGGGATGCTCCGGTAGAGGTCGGTCCAGGGTGTCACCCCGTCTGATGTCTCTGTCGTGGCACCATGAGTCACCACACTGTAGCGATTGGCCGTAGTGCCTTTTGCGTCGGTATAGTTAGTGACCTTCAACCCCTTGGCAATGACGTTGCCGTCACGCAGCAGGTCGAAGGTGGTGCCCTCCGGGTCAGTACCCAACAGGCGCCAGCTGACAAAGATGCCCTCTCCTTGGGCCGGCAGTGCTGACACGCCCCGGTCTAACCTTTCCATCTGTTGCGGGAAAGTTTGGTATTGAGCCCTCACGCTTAGGGTGCAGAGCAAGACAGTCAGGCAGATGAGTCGTCTCATGGTGTCGGTGTTTACTTTTTCTTCAGGTAGTTGGCCAGTGGGCTTCTGTTTTCGCGCAGTCCCTTGGCAATGCTTTGGGCATTGGTCTTGGCTCCTAAGAGGGATGTGTGGGTGTGGTCGTGGTTGAAGTACTTCATGGCCTTTTCCTTCTTGCCACACTTCTTGTCGAGGAAATCGGCGGTGATGTTGTGCAGGTCAACGAATTCGCAGCCCGTTTCCTGCGCCACCTCCCGATACCACTTGCCATAGGTGTCGTTGCGGCGTTCTATCTTTCCGTCTGTCCATTCGTTACGTGGGGTCAGCGAGACCAGGATAGGGGTAGCGCCCTTTTCGCGGACGTCCTGGATGAACTTCTTCAAATACCAGCCGAAGGAATACACCACCTCGTAGCTGCCCACCTGTGCATTCGACTTCAGCTTCTGGTCGATGACATTCTGTTTCGACAGGTCTTCCTTGGCAGCCTGCATCCTATAGACGTGGCAGGTGTCCTTGGCAGTAGGGATGGCAGCACGGTATTTGGGCTTGTCGATGGCACCGATGTCATTATGTCCAAACTGGATGAGTACGAAGTCACCCGGCTTCAACGAGTTGTACACCCGGTCCCAGCGCCCCTCGTTCAGATAGGAGCGACAGCTGCGACCGGCCATGGCTGCATTGACGATGTCAATCTTCGCCTCGTCGAAGATGGTGTTGGCTACAGCCCCCCATCCCCACATGCCGTCAGGGTCCTTGTCGTTGTTCTTCACCGTGCTGTCACCTGTAATGAAGACGACGGGCTTGCCCTCCGTACGGTTCAGTTCGTAGGTGGGGGGCAGCACGTTGCGCATCATGGCCTTCAGCGGGTTCAGGGCAGGGTTGTGGCTGGCCATCAGACCCTCGGCAGCCGAGCGGGCATTCATCATGGCACCAAAGCGGCTGGTGTGTATCTTGTCGAGGAAGAAGTGGTAGTCGGTCTTCCACTGGCCATAGCTGTCGAGCTTCCGGCCGGAAATGTCGTTCAGGTCGATGAAGGGCACCCCCTCTTCGGCAGCAACCTGCATCAGCCATTTGGTATGCTCCTTGCGCACTATCTTGCCCTTGTCGTCGTAGGCATTGCGGGGTGTCAGCGACATCAGAATGGGGTGGCCCCCTTGCGCGCGTACATCATTTATATATTTACGCATATATCCACCGTAGGTGTAGACGGTCTCCTTTACGCCGCTCTCCTTGATGGTGACGTTGAGGGTGTCGTATCCTGTTCCCGGGATGCTGGCCCTGGCTCGTCCGGAATCGTATGGTCCGTTGTCGTTGTGCCCGATGCTGATGACGACCCAGTCGCCCGGGCGGATGGCCTTCTTGATGGGTTCCCACAGCTTGTTATAGAACGTACGGCTGCTCATGCCGCCCAGCGCCTGGTTCTCCACGGTAATCTTGGTGGGGTCGAAGTATTCGTGGGCATAGTATCCCCAGCCCCATTGTCCGTTGTTGCCGTTGCCCAGGGTTCCCGTGCGCATGGTGGAATTGCCGATTAAAAACAAGACGGGGTTGTTGCCCCGGCGGCTCGAACCGGGTGTGGGCCGTGCCGTCATCGCTTTGGCAATGCTGTCGGGCGTGTTGTCTACCACACCGTTAACGTCTTTTACGCCGGCACGGTTCACTACTTGTGCTGTGGCGGTCAGGGTGATGGTTGCCAACATGCAACCTAAGAGTCGTTTCATCATATTGTAGTGCTTTTTATTGTATCATTCTTAGTAGCCTTAAGAGACTCTTCTCGTCGTTCCAGCTGAATCCCTCGGTAGCCATGACCGCCGCCATCAGCCGCCGCTTCTCCTTGTTAAGGGCCTGTTTCAGGTTTCGCTCATGTACCAGCACATACTTCCCGTTGAGGAGATAGTAGTAGACGTCGATAATCGGAAAGTGGATGTCCTGTTCCATCGACAGGTCGGCCGTAGTGACTCCCACCAGGTCGCCCAGGTCCAGGTTGGTCACCGTAGAGTTGTTGGCAATCATCTGTTTCCAGGCCGCAAAGTCGATGCGCTGGGCGCGGTAGAGCGCATCGTGGCCTACGGTGTCGACCCGGTAGGCCAGCACGGTGTCGATGCGGTAGTAGGTGCGGTCTTTGAAGTCAACACTGCTAATGGTCTTCAGGTTCGCTTCCTTGGTCTCTATGCCGCTCTTGTAAAGCAGTCCGCTGTTCTTCAAGAAGATATTGGCAAGGCCCACCTTCAGCTGTCGGCCGTCGGCCAGATGGATGGTAGCCGGCTGGAATTCGCGATAGACGGTGAGTGCCGGTGTTACCTGTTGTGCCATGCCCTGCAGACAGGTCGTCAGCAGGGTAATAATTAGTAGTTTTAGTCGTCTCATGCCTGCAAAGTTAGGAAATAATTTCCAATTACAAATATAAATTAGAAATTATTTTGTATCTTTGCCCCCAAATCCGCATGTCGATGAACAGATTTTTTTCTCTTACGGTCGTTCTTTTGTTGCTGTCGTCAATGGTGAAGGCAGCGGACATCGAGGATATACGCCGTGCCCTTGAACATTCCTCCGCCACGCAGGTTCAGGAGAAAGTGTATATCCATACCGACAATGAATGCTACTTTGTGGGTGACACGCTGTGGTATAAGGCCTATGTGGTGAGGGCCGACGACCTGGTGCCGACAGACATGAGCCGTATCCTCTATGTGGAGCTGCTTTCGCCCGATGGTCTGCTGGTGGAGCGGCAAAATGTCATCGTCAGCGGCAACGGCTATACGTGCGGACAGTTCGTGCTGGAAGACTCGCTGTACGGGGGCTATTACGAACTGAGGGCCTATACGCGGTGGATGCTCAATTTCAATGTGAGCCATCAGCGGTATAGTACCCACGACACCTGGCATTTCTTCAACAAGCAGATGGCTGCCGACTTTTTCCGCACCTGGGAAGGACTCTATTCCCGCGTGCTGCCCGTCTACAGCAAACCGGAGCAGGCTGGCGACTATGATGTCCGTCGTATCTACCAGCGTCCCAAGACCCGTCTGCCCAAACGGAAGAAGGAGGCTCTCAGCATCAGTTTCTATCCGGAAGGAGGCCATCTGGTGAAGGGCGTTGAGAACCGGGTGGCGTTCGAGGCCGTTGACCAAAATGGTGAAGCCGTCAACATCCACGGCTCCATAGACGTGGAGGGCCACCCCGTGGAACTGACGACCGACTATATGGGCCGCGGGACGTTTCTGGTAACTCCCCGTGACAAGCGGCTGGCGGCCCATGTCACCTTCCGGGGTAAGGACTACCGTTTCGACTTGCCTAAGGCAGAGGAGCAGGGTATGGCCATCCTACTGGACCATGCAGAAGTCGTCATCCATGCCGCCCGTCTGCCCCAAGACAACCAGTATGGCCTCTCCGTCTTGTGCCGGGGTAAGCTGAGGTACTTCGCTGCCATTGACGGAATGGGGAAAGTGGTTCTTCCGCTCGATTCGCTCCCCACCGGTGTGAACGACCTGACCATCTTTGACCACCAGGGGCGCATCTGGGCCGACAGACTCTTCTTCGTGAATCATCAGGAGTACCGGCAGTCATTGATTCCGTCGCCCTTGCTGGCTACCCAGACCTATAGTCCCTACGAGCGGGTGGAGGTGCCGGTCCGGCTGCCTGATGTCAGCGAGCCTACCGTGTTTTCTTTGTCTATTCACGACCGCGCTACCGATGAGCCTTCCTATGATGACGGCAACCTGATGACCTCTATGTTGCTCAGCAGCGAGTTGCGCGGTTTCATTGCCCGTCCGGCATATTATTTTGAAAAAGACGATGAGCAGCACCGTCGCCATCTGGACCTCCTCATGATGGTGCAGGGATGGCGCAAATATAAATGGCAGGAACTGGCCGATACGTCTCACGTGCTGCGCTATCAACCCGAGAAGACGATGACCGTCGAGGGCGGGGTCTACAAAATGGTGGATGTCAGGGAGGTGGAACCCGACGAGCTTTCCAGTTGGCAGCATGGCACCGTAGAACTGTCGCGTTCGCAGGATGATGACGGCGAAGGAGGCATCACGGAGACGGTGGAATATGGAAATATCGGTGATGCCAACACCCATGTGGGCGTGAACCATAGCGGACTGAAACACGAAGTGATGGTGGAAGCGGAGATTGGCGTGGACGGACAGTTTGCCGGTTCGGTACAGAAGACCCGTCATGGGCGCTTCCTTTTCGAGATACCGCCCTTCTATGGGGCAGGCTATCTGAACCTGAAGGCCTATCATCCCAAGGACTCGCTGAAGAAACGTATGGAGTCGCGCCAGGATGCCAAGATTTACGACGAGAAGGCCTATCCTGACTATTACGTGAAGCGCGACCTGCCTTATCCGCATTTCACTGACCGTTATTCCTTCTATCAAGACCATGCCCCTGAACAGCTGATGACGCTGGCCGATACGCTGTCGGAGTTCTCGATGGAGCATGATGTCCATCAGCTGCATAATGTCGATGTCAAGGGCCATCGCCGCGGCAAGCGGGCAAGGGACTGGACGAAGCCTGCCTATGTCATGAATGCCTATCAGCTGTATAATGAGATGACCGACTGCGGTCTGTCGTTTGGAATGGTTGACATGCGCCAGTTTCCTGTTCAGGTGTGCCGCTATCTCTATGGCAATATGAACCGCTATCGCTCCTTCCATGTGGACGGACGCCTGGACGGTCACACCTACTATCGCAACTATGACCCCTTCAGCAAGACAGCCGATGAAGCAGAACGGGCTTCCTTGCTGGAGATTCCCCGTACTTCGCAAGACCTCTACAGACAGCTCAGACTGAGTCGCCTGCAGGACATCCGCGTCTTTAGCGACTATGAGCCGCGCAATCCCGATTCGACGATGGTGGAGGAGATGTATGCTGCCGATGCTACGGTGGAAATGGTACCCATTCCCGACGATGGCCGCCAGGTGGTGTACCGCGACCGCCATATCTTCTTCCTGGGCTTCAACGAGCCGGCTCAGTTCTATCAGCCTGACTATGGCCATAGGGCCGTCGGCGACAGGCCAGCCGACTATCGCCGCACCCTCTATTGGAACCCCAATGCCGTGACCGATGCCGAGGGCCGTTTCACCGCTACCTTCTATAATAATGGCAAGGAAACGCGCCTGAAAATGACCGCTGCCGGCATCACCCGCGATGGCCGGCTTCTGTACACCCGTTAACCATGGTGACGAATATTATTTCGCCATAAATGAGCGAGTTTCAAAAATTATTCGTAACTTTGCCGCCGAAAACTAGCATACTAAGACATATCGATATGAAGAAGTTCTTGTTATTAACAGTCCTTATGGGGCTGATGAGCGTTGGGACACAGGCCCAGCGCATGACCGACCAGCTTGACCGTGGCCTCGTGGCCGTGAAGGTGTCAAGTGGGGTGTTCTGCTCGTGGCGTATCATGGGTGAGGAATACTATGACGTGAAGTATAACCTCTATCGCGACGGCACGAAGATTGCTGAAAACCTGGACGTTTCCAATTTTACGGATACGGGTGGCTCTGCTGCCAGCAAGTACACCGTGAGTGCTGTGGTGCGTGGCGTAGAGAAGGCTCAGTGTGCCCCGGTTGAGGCCTGGAGCACCAATGCCAACTACAAGGAACTCAAGATGGACCACGGGTCGCTGACCTCTGTCTACATCCCCAACGATGCCTGTTGTGCTGATGTGGATGGCGACGGTGAACTGGAGATTCTGCTGAAGTTCGACAACCAGAGTGATGCCAGCAACAGCTATATGCCCGGCGGTTACAATGGCGAATATGCCATTGTGGAAGTCTACAAGTTGGACGGCACCAAACTGTGGTGGCTTGACTTTGGGCCTAATATGGGTGACTTCCAGAACAATGAGAACAACATCGTGGCCTACGACTGGGACCAGGACGGCAAGGCTGAGGCTCTGATGCGTGCTGCCGACGGCACCACCATCCACATGGCCAATGGCGATACCTACGTCGTTGGCGACAAGGAAAAGAACTACCGTTCGGCCAGCGGCGGCGGAGGCACCAACTGGTTTATGCACGAAGGCGCTGAGTACCTGGTGTATATGGACGGAGCCACCGGCAAGCCCTATCAGGTGTTGGAATATCCCCTGAAGCGCCTGGAGGATGGCGAGACCAATTTGGAGAAAGCCTGGGGCGACGGCTATGGTCACCGCTCTACCAAACACTTCTTCGGTGCACCCTATCTGGATGGCCGCCATCCCAGCATCTTCCTGGCCCGTGGCATCTATACCCGCCACAAGATGATAGCCTACGACGTGAACCCCAGCACGCACGAGCTGACCGTTCGCTGGCGCTGGAACTGCAGCGACTCCTCCTCGCCCTGGTATGGCAATGGCTACCACAACTATGCCGTGGCTGACGTAGACTGGGACGGACGCGACGAAATCTGTTTCGGTTCCATGGTCATCGACGACAACGGCAAGGGCCTGTCTACCACGGGCCTCGGACACGGCGATGCCCAGCACCATAGCGATTTCGACCCCTATACGTGGGGCCATGAAATCTTTGCGTGCAACGAAGACCTGCCGTCCAACAACTACCGCGATGCCACCACATCGAAGATTCGCTACCGCATGGCCGGCGGCTCTGACGACGGACGCTGCATGGCGGGTAATTTCTGCAATGACTATCCGGGGGCTATGGCCTTCTCGTCGCACGACGACCCCATCTCCTGTGTCACCAACGGACATATCAGTGGCTTGACCAAGGCTAATCTGGCCGACAACATGCGCATCTATTGGGATGGCGACCTGCAAGAGGAGTGCTTCAACTATTCCAGTGGCAAGAATACGGCAGGCCATATCCTGAAATACGGCAAGGGCGAGATAGCCCTGCTGAAGGGCTCGCTGACCAACAACGACACCAAGGGCACGCCTTGCTATCAGGGCGACCTCTTTGGCGACTGGCGCGAGGAAGTTATCATGCGCACTGCCGACAACAACATCCGCATCTATACCACTACCGACCCCACGCCGTGGCGCAACTATACGCTGTGGCACGACATGCAGTACCGGCAGGCCATGGTGTGGCAGATGTGCGGCTACAACCAACCGCCACACGTCAGCTACTTCCTGGGCGAGCTGGAAGGCATCACGCAGGCTCCCCCTGCCCTGACCATGACGGGCCGCCAGGAGATTGCCAATGGTGGCAGCATCGCGTCGTCCGACGAAATCGTGATGACCTGCGAGACCAACGACATGGAGGTGACGGTCAGCGACGGTGCTACACCTTATATTTATATAGACAATGCCCCGTCGTGGGTGCAGGGTACCAACAGCAATTCGACCACCAATCCTACGATTAATTACCAGTACTATACTCATACCCTGAAGGGCGGTGCCTTCGCCGGAGCCACCCGTGTGGTAAAGCAGGGTGAGGGTACGCTCGTACTGCCGGCTGTCACGCAGCAGTACACCGGTGCTACCGATGTGTGGAACGGCACCTTGCAGTTTGACGGCACCTTGGAGTCCAGTGCCCTGTGGCTCAACCGCCACACACGTCTGGTTTCCGATGGCGGCCGGTTCCTGGGCGGCATCACGGCCGACTACAATGCCACCATCTATCCCGGTGGCGATGGCAAGACGGGCTCCGTTACTGCCTCGACGCTGAAACTCGGCTTCGGCTCCCGTGTGGTCTTCGACATTGAGGACGCCAATGCCGACCAGCTGAATGCCGCCGAACTGGTGATTGAGAAGAAGGTATGGCCCAAGGGTGGTGGCCCGACCTACGATAGCCCTGTGTTCCAAGTGAAGGGCAATCCTGCTGCCGGTGTCTATCCGTTAGGCACCTTCGACAAGATTGACGGCGACGTGGCCCATATCGTCATGGAAGGACTGACGGGCAAGAAGGCCACGCTCAGCTATGAGGACAAGCAGCTGCGGCTGACCGTTCAGGATTATGTGGCTGCCGACCTGACGTGGACGGGTGCTGCCGATGGCACTTGGAATACCGACGAAACGGCCAATTTCAAGGGCACCGATGGCGATGCCGCCGTCTTCGTACCGGGCAGTACCGTCACCTTCGACGATAATGCCCAGCAAACCAGCATCAAGGTGGTGGGCAATGTGGCTCCCTCGGCCATTGTCTTCAATAATGAAACGAAAGACTTCACCATTTCTGGCGACAGCCTCTGCGGTGAACCTACGCTGACCAAGAATGGTGCTGCTACGCTGACCATCAACAATGTGAACCATTTGGGAGTGACCACCATCAATGGCGGCACGCTGTCCGTAGCATTCCTGGCCAACACCAATGGTACAGACTACGGGTCGTTGGGAAGTGTCAATAAAGGTATTGCCATCCAAAATGATGCTACGCTGCAGGTTCGTCAGAATACTACCAGCAACCAGGGCATCCTGATAGGCGAGGGTGGCGGCAACATCCATGTCAACAACGGCATCACCTTTACGCAGTCTGGCGGTATCAACGGCAAGGACAATACCCTGACGAAGCTGGGTGCCGGCACGCTGGGAACCCCTGCGGTGATGAATGTCGCCAAACTGGTTGTCAAGGCTGGCACGGTGTCGGCATCAGAGAATGCCAACAGCGTCGTCGGGCTCCCTTCAACGGTTGAATTCCAGGGCGGCACGCTCCGCGACCCGGTCAGCATCTATAGCTATTCCACCAACAATGCCAACTTCCTGGTGCCTGAAGGCCAGACCGGCACCTTCTATGCTGACTCCCGCTGCAACTATAAGGGTAAACTCACGGGCAGCGGCACCTTCAATGTCTATGCCACCAGTGTTCGCGGCTATTTCCAGGGTGACTGGAGCGGCTTCGAGGGTACACTCGTGGCAGGCACCTACTCGACAGACAGCTACGACGAGAACTTCCTGTTCGACAATAACTATGGACTGCCCAAGGCCACGCTGAACATCCGCAGTGGCGTCACCTTCGACAACTGTGGCCATAACGTGCAGCTTGGCAACGCTACCGGCTATGGCACGTTAGGCGGCAGCGGTACCTATACCATCGGCATGGATGGCCGCGACATCGAGGCTTCCTTCGGCTCTACCGCCCCCATCGTCAAGACCGGCGAGGGCACCATGACCGCCAAGTCGGCCGGTGCCTTGAAGGGTAAGCTGACCATTCAGCAGGGTGGACTGGTATTCTATGGCAATGAGTCGACGCCGTTCTTCGAATCCTCCGTCACGCTGCAGGATCAGACCACCCTGAAGGGTAGTGGTGTGCTGTCGTCGCTCACGATGGAGAAAGGTTCTGCGCTGACGCCCATTGCCCAGAGCGTCGTAGACTTCTCGGAGGTGCCGGGCACCTTGAAGACCACAGCCGCTTGTCGCATCAACGAGGGTGCCGTGCTGAACATCCTGATTCAGAGTGCTGACGAATACTCGAAGCTGACACCAAAATACTTTACGATGAACGGTCTCCTGAACGTGACGCTGATGGACGGCTATGCACCCAAGATTGGCGACACCTTCACCTTCTGGACTTCCAACACCTTCAGCGGTACGCCGTCCTACAGTCTGCCCGTCTTGCCCGACGGATTGTACTGGGATGTGACGGATTTGCTGAAGTCGGGCACGCTGCGTGTTACCGACGATGCTACGTTGGGCATCAGTCAGATGGCCGCTGATGCCGTGGTCAGCTGCGAAGTCTATACCGTCGGCGGTGTGTGCATCGGTTCGTTCCAGACGTCTCGCAAAGCCATTCCCGCACAGGTGAAGAAGCTGGGAACCGCCGCAGGAACCTATATTGTGAAGATGACGGCGGGCCGCCATTCGGCAACCGAACGCATCGTCGTCAGATAAAAGTCTTTAGTGGCGGAATGTGCGATTTTCGTGCCTTCCGCCGTTAAAAACTTTAATTTTCCTTTGATTATTCAAAAATACTTGCTATCTTTGCAGCCGACTACTGAATATATTTGCAAATAATTAATTATTAACTTAAACTTTTTATTTATGAAAAAAAGACTACTAATGCAATTGCTGGCTGTAGTTTGTGTGGTGGGTACCTACGCTGCCAACGTGGGCGACTATCTCTATACGGCTACTGCTAAGTTCAAGGTCAGCGGTGCCAATGCCTTTGCCAACGGAGCGTTCGCAACGGGTTTCGGTACTGAATGGACTGACGGTAAGGACGGCGAACCCGGAGCACTCTGGGGCGTAGAGACCGGAAAAGGTCCTAACGGCGAGAATGTCGTCATCAGCAAGGGCGCTGCCAGTGCCGAGGGCAAAGCCGATACGCTGGCCTATGTGTTGCCTCTGGAGACCGGTGTCTACACCATCTCTTACTACGCTAAGGTGGAGACGGCATTCCTGAGCAATACCAAGGGTACTACCAACTGTCTGAACATCTTCCTGGACGACAATGGTTCGGTGACTGATACCACTGGCTATGTGGGTGTTGCAGCCAATGCTGCGCTGACCACGGAATGGCAGCAGGTGGTGTACAGCTTTGAGGTGGTTGGCAGCAAGTTCCTCTGCATCAATATCTCAGGTATGCAAACCAATGCTCAGTTTACGAACTTCGAACTCTATCCTGTAACAGAGGTTTACGACACTCGTATTGCCGAGCGTGAACTGGACTATATGACCAAACTGTACAACGAGCCCGACTTCACGGAGGGTAAGGATCTGCTGACAGAAGTGATGGCTCCTTTCCAGGAGCTGCTGGCCAATCCTTCTGCAGAGTCTGAGAGTGCCGGCACTTGGGAGGGTCTCTTCCAGGCTTCTACCGAGGCTATCGCCGCCTATCTGGATGCCAATGCCGGTAATACGGTGGGTACTACCGTAGAGGGTATCAGCACCGCTCGCTATCTGAGCGACTGGGCCGGTTCCGGCTGGGGCTATTCTCAGTGGAACAGCTACAACAATGCCAATCGCGGCACCTGGCGCACCATCGGCAGCCGCTGGGGCTTCTCGCCCAACGACGGCAGCCTGGAGCGTCCTGAGAATGATGGCTATGTGTTCACTGCCGGTATTCAGGTGGGTAACGACTATACCCTCGACTGCGGTATGGCTGTAGTAGACACCATCTTCAAGGGCACTTCGATGACTCCCGGCAAGTATATGTTCTCTATCGAGGCTCAGGCCGTTGCTGCCCGCTATTCGAGCAATGCTGATGTGAATGCTAATGGCTACGGTTCTAACGACGGTATCAAGATTGCTGGTCCTTGGATGTGGATTGGCAATGATACGATAGCCTTCAAGCCTGCTACTGAGGAAGACCAGCTCAACCACCCGACCTGGCGCTTTGCCGAGACAGAGACCGTGCTCAACGGTCTGAACTGGCAGCGTCTCTATGTGATTGGTGAAATCAAGGAAGGCGAGAACATCACCGGTGGTTTCCACTTCCCCGTTGTTCTCAGCACCGGTGGCCGCTACAGCCTGCGTAATCCGGAGTTCCGTGCAGTGGGCAAGACTCAGGAAGAGGTTGACCACCTGTATGCCTACGACCAGCTGAAGTCTCTCCGTGCTACCCTCTCTGCCCGTCTGGAGAGTGCCAATGCCGACAATGCCAAGACCATCGAAGACGGCTATCCTTGGGGGCACAAAGAACTCACTGACTCTATCAAGAAGTTCCAGAACATCTATAACGAGCTGATTACCATTGTGGATGAAGACGGCGTGGAGAAGAATCCTGCCCGTGTCACACTGGAATACAAAGACCAGATTGCCGCCGCCATCAATTCTATGAATGCTGCTCGCAGCAATTTCGCCAACGTCAACAAGGGCTACCAGACGCTGAAGTCCGACATAGCCATTTGTAACGAGACATACGCTGACGAGGCATATGCCGCTGCTACCGCTGCCGAGAAGTCGGCCTTCAAGACCGTCATCGATGCTTCTCAGGCGATGGTGGATGCCACGACGGAAGTCGCTCAGTACGACGAGTTCATGCACCAGGATACCCTGCTGCTGACCGCCCGTCAGGACTACATGATGATTCCCGCTACCTTTGCTAATCCTACCGACCTGAAGTTCTCGCTGGCTAATGGTGGCTTCGAGGCTTGGGGAACGTCAGAACCCAACTACACCTCAACCCGCACCATCAACGGATGGACATTCTGGGAGGGTCCTGACTTCAAGCAGTGGCAGATCCGCAATAACGATGCCTACGAGTCTGGCAAGTGCGCCAATGTATGGCGTGGCACGACGGTTGGTCCTAACGCCAAGGCTAACCAGGTGTTCAAGCTGACCCGCCCGGGTGTCTATATGTATCGCGCCAAGGCATACGGTACCGACGACACATGGGCACAGTATGTCAACATTGCCACCGTACTGCAGAACCTCGACATGATAACATTCGCATCGGAAACGGCTAACGATACCATCTATAATCCTGCCATCAAGCTCTTCTTCGGCAAGGATGGTGCCACCAACGACTCGCTGCGCCTCTCGAAGTGCTCGCCTGATGTGGCTGCTTCGAAGACGTACACTCGCTACACTCCGCTCAACTATGCTATCTTCTATACCAAGACCGACAGCAATGCCGATAACTTTGAGTTAGGTTTCGAGGCTAAGGGCAATGGCGCTGGTGCCGGTGCCAACGGCTTCGGATTCGGCGACAACCACCTCTACTACCTCGGTGAAGAGGCTGCTGCCAAGGCTGCCATTCAGGAGGCCTACAACAAGGAGGCTGCTAATGCGTTGGCTTGCATCGCCAAGTATAAGGATGCTGAGCAGAAGGTGGGCGTAGAATCGCTGAAACTGTACATGATCAACATGATGTACCGCTACATGGGCGACCTGGAGCATCATCAGGTGATTGAAGACAGCAATGGCTTCTTCAAGGTGCCTGCCACCATGCAGGAACAGATGAACGCCATCCTCACCTTGCAGGAGTGCCAGGCTCTGCTGGAAGACATCTGCACATACGTTCCTGAGGAGACCGGTATCGATGTCGTGAAGGGTAACAACGCCCTGGAGCAGGCTGTCAAGCAGAACGGCATCTACACCATCACCGGTGTCCGCGTACAGGGTGACCTGAAGAGTCTCTCTCGCGGTCTCTACATCATCAATGGCAAGAAGGTCGTGATTAAGTAAGCGAAATGTAAGACTACTTGCATTTCCGAACGTGAACGACCTCTACCGTAGGTCAAGGTCGTGATTAAGTAAGCGAAATGCAAGCTTGACTCATAAAAACTCCCCTGCAAGGGTTCAGCCCTGCAGGGGAGTTTTCGGATCAGTCCAAGAACGTTGTTGAGTGGCCAAGATGCTGGTTGAATGGTAATTCATAGAGGTGGGGAACGAAAGTAAGTAATACGTAAACAAATTATATCATAACAACTGACTCTCCTTAATCTT
>CAMOQW010000025.1 GCA_946623195.1 uncultured Prevotella sp. | reverse complement strand
AGGTGGCCGTGAAGGCCCTCGTGGAGAAGATTCATGAGGAGGTAGGCCAGATTGATATCCTGGTGAACAATGCCGGCATCATCAAGCGCATCCCCATGCACGAGATGAAGCGTCAGGAGTTCCAGCAGGTGATCGATGTCGACCTGGTGGCTCCCTATATTGTGAGTGCTGCCGTCATCCCCGAGATGATGGAGCGCAAGGAGGGTAAGATTATCAACATCTGCTCGATGATGTCAGAGTTGGGCCGCGAGACGGTGAGTGCCTACGCTGCTGCCAAGGGTGGCCTGAAGATGCTGACCCGCAACATCTGCTCAGAGTATGGTGGGTATAACATCCAGTGCAACGGTATTGGCCCGGGTTACATTGCTACCCCGCAGACCGCTCCGCTCCGTGAGCGCCAGCCGGACGGCAGCCGTCACCCCTTCGACAGCTTCATCTGCGCCAAGACACCGGCAGGCCGTTGGCTCGACCCCAGCGAACTGGGTGGTCCCGCCGTGTTCCTGGCTTCTCATGCTTCTGATGCCGTCAATGGTCACGTGCTCTACGTTGACGGCGGTATCCTGGCTTATATCGGCAAGCAGCCTAAGTAAGTCCCCCGAAAAGGCACCAAAAAAGAAAGGATTCCGGAATGGGAATCCTTTCTTTTTTATTTACAAATTAATTACTTGTTTACAGCATCGGCGAGTTCTGCACCGGCCTTGAACTTAGCAACCTTCTTGGCAGCAATCTTAATCTTCTGCTTGGTGGCGGGGTTGATGCCTTCACGGGCGGGCTTTTCAGCAACTGCGAATGTGCCGAAGCCTACAAGCTGGATCTTGTCGCCTGCTACGAGAGCGTCCTTGATGGCTGCTACTGTGACATCGAGAGCCTTCTTTGCGTCAATTTTGGTCAGACCAGCACCTGCTGCAATCTTGTCAATTAATTCTGTCTTGTTCATAATTTTGTTTGTTTAAAAGTGAATTATTAATAGTTTGAGTAAAAATCTTCCGCAAATATAGTGCAAACAATTCAGAAAACAAACAAAAAAGCAAAAAAAATCACTTTTTTAATGAAAATAATTGCTTATTGCCTCCTTTTTATGCATAAAACGAGATATTTTTAGTAATTTTGTGCGCGAAATACGATAATTATTACCAACAAATAAATAATAAAGCACAAGAAGTAAAGATGAACAATATACCTACCATGACCAAGAATCTGCTAATTATCAACGTGCTGGCCTATCTGGCCACATCGGTATTGCAGATGCGTGGTGTCGACCTGAAAAGCCTGCTGGGGCTCCATTTCTTTCTGGCAAGTGATTTCCATATCTACCAGTTCCTGACCTACATGTTTCTGCATGGCAGTTTCACGCATATCCTCTTTAATATGTTTGCCTTGTGGATGTTCGGCAGCGTGATAGAGCGCGTGTGGGGACCGAGGAAATTCCTTTTTTATTACATTTGCTGCGGCATCGGTGCCGGTTTTACACAGGAGCTGGTGCAGTATGCCGACTACTCCATACAGGGCATTGCAGCCTATCAGTATGTGAATGCCGGCGGGGTGCAGATGACCACCAATGCCTATATCAATATATGGACAACCATCGGGGCCTCGGGAGCGGTCTATGGCATCTTGCTGGCCTTCGGTATGATATTCCCCAACGAGCGATTGTTCATCATTCCTTTCCCGTTCCCCATCAAGGCCAAATGGCTCATCGTGGGCTATGTGGCCATCGAACTATTCTCGGCAATGAGTGGTCCCGACGATGACGTGGCCCACATGGCGCACCTGGGAGGTATGCTGTTCGGATTCCTGCTCATCCGCTATTGGCAGAAGCATCCTGACTCGTCGGGGCGCTTCGGTCGCAGCAACGGCATGGAGTTCTTCGACAACATGAAGCGCAAGTTTGAGGAGCGCCAGCGCAACAGCCGGATGAATGCCGAACGTCAGCAGACACGCCGTGAGACCGACGAGGAGTATAATGCCCGCCAGCGTCAGAATCAGGAGGAGATTGATGCCATCCTGGACAAGATTCGCAAGAGCGGCTACGAATGTCTTACCAAGGAGGAAAAGCAGAAGTTGTTTGACCAAAGCAAGAAGTAGTGATTAAGCAACTGAAGAAATTCACCATCCAGATGTTGGCAGGGGCCAATATCGCCACTGTCGTCGTGATGCTGCTGGTAGGATACAGCGACCGGCTGAATCCTGCCGACCATCCGCTGCTGTCTACCATGGGCATCACTCTGCCGTTCTTCCTGTTGGCCAACCTGCTGTTCCTGTTCTTCTGGATTGTGTTTAAGTGGCGCATGGTGTGGATACCCGTTTTGGGCTATCTTCTCGCGTACGTACCTATTAGTATATATATGCCGTTGAACATGGTGCAGGATGTCCCTGATGGAGCCATCCGGCTGGTGTCGTACAATGTGTGCGGATATGGTGGCAACTACAGGTATGGCGATGCCGTGGAAATGATTACCCGGTATCTGAACGAACAGGAAGCCGACATCGTATGCGTGCAGGAAGACAACGACACGTGGCGGCGGAATGTGTTCAGGGCGTTTGAGAAATTCCTGCCCTACAATGACACCATCGTCATTGCCAACAACGCAAGGAGCTTTAATGCCGTGGGCATCCATACTCGCTATCCCATCCTGAAGCGCGAACGCATCGACTACCGCTCAGTGGCTAACGGCAGTGCTGTCTGGTGGCTGAAGGTGGGTGACGACACACTCATCGTGGTGAACAACCATTTCGAGAGCTGTCATCTGGATACCGCCGACCGCAAGCAGTACCGGCAGATGATTAAAGGCCAGATGCCCAGAGATTCTGTCCAGGCAGAATCGAAGCTGCTGTTGCTGAAACTGGCTGAGGCCAATGCCATCCGTTCCCGGCAAATCAGGAAAGTGCTGCGCTATGTGGAGGAGCACCGGCAGTACCCTATGGTGGTGTGTGGCGACTTCAACGATCATCCCATATCTTATTCCCGACATGCCATGGGCGAAGTGTTGACCGACTGTTTCAAAGAGACCGGACGCGGCATTGGTTTGTCATATAATCAGAGGGCCTTTTCTCTCAGAATCGACCATGTTTTTTGCTCAAAAGATATACAACCATATAATTGCAAAATAGATGGAAAAATGGATGCCAGCGACCATAATCCGGTGCTCTGTTGGTTAAAAATGAGACGAAAAGAGTGAAAAAAGCATGAAAATTGCAGAGAAATTTCGTTAAATGAAGAAAAATAAGTATATTTGCAGGCTTAAAAAGCGAAATCATAAATTAAAATAACATAACAAACAAAATGCAAAACAAAGGAATTGTAAAATTTGTCGCAATCGTTCTGATTCTCGTTTGCTGCTTCTATCTTTCCTTCTCGTTTGTGACCCGCTACCACGAAAACAAGGCAGCGGCCATGACCGAAGAGGCCGGGCAGGAGTATCTGGACTCTATCATGAACGAGAAAGTGTACTGCGGAATCTATTCGTTCAAGCAGTGCCGCGAAATGGAAATCGGCCTCGGTCTTGACCTGAAGGGCGGTATGAATGTGATTCTTGAGGTTTCGGTGCCCGACGTTGTTGACGTGCTGGCCGACCACAAGACCGATGCAGCCTATCGCAAGTCGATGGAAGAGGCTAAGAAGGAAGAGGAGACAAGTCAGGACGACTTCATCTCTCTGTTTGTCAAGTATTGGAAGAAGAATTCTAACGGTCGTCCCCTGGCTGCTGTGTTTGCTACACAGCAGATGAAGGGCAAGGTGAGCACCCAGTCTTCTGACTCAGAGGTGGAGAACGCCCTGCGTACCGAGGTGCAGTCGGCTGTTGACAACTCGTTCAATGTGGTTCGCAACCGTATTGATAAGTTCGGCGTGGTTCAGCCCAACATCCAGAAGCTGGAAGGCCAGTCGGGCCGCATCATGGTGGAAATGCCGGGCGTCAAGGAGCCTGAGCGTGTCCGCAAACTGCTGCAGGGCTCGGCCAACCTCGAATTCTGGGAGACCTACAATTCGCAGGAGATTTATCCGCTGCTGGCACAGTTGAACCAGAAGTATGCTGCCCTTGGCGGCAATGCTGCTGACACTACTGCTGTCGCTCAGACCGATACCACCGCCGTTGACACGACGGCTGCTGCCGCTGCTGCCAGCGACTTGGCCGCTAAATTGGCCAAGAACAAGAAGGACGACAAGGCTGCTGCCCAGGACAAGGCTGCTGCGCTGAAGCAGAACCCGCTGTTTGCTGTGCTCCAGCCCGTTCCCCAGGGCCTGGCTATCGTGGGTTATGCCAATGCTCGCGATACGGCTGATGTCAACAAGGTCATCTATTCTGACGTTGCTGCCCAGGTGCTGCCCGCAGAGTGCAAGCTGCGCTGGGGTGCCAAGGCCGAGGATTTCGGTGGCGAGAGCACGCGTGGCGAAATCTTCGCCCTGTATGCCCTGAAGATTACCGAGCCTAACGGACGTGCTCCGCTGGAGGGTGACGTGATTACTTCGTCAAAGGACGACTTCGACCAGATGGGACATCCCTCTGTATCCATGCAGATGAACTCTGACGGTGCCCGCCGCTGGAGCCAGATTACGAAGCAGAACATCGGCCGTGGCGTTGCCATCGTGCTGGACGACGCCGTCTACTCGGCTCCCCGTATCCTGACTCAGATTGACGGTGGTAACTCGCAGATTACGGGTAACTTCACCATCGAGGATACCAAGGACTTGGCCAATACGCTGAACTCTGGTAAGATGCCGGCTCCTACCCGCATCGTACAGGAAGAGGTGGTAGGCCCCTCGTTGGGTGCACTGTCCATCAGACAGGGTGTCATCTCCTTCATCGTGGCCTTCGTGCTGCTGATGGTCTACATGATTATGCTGTACGGTTGGGTTCCCGGTCTGATGGCCGATATCGCCCTGCTGTTCAACCTGTTCTTCACGCTGGGTATTCTGACCTCGTTCCAGGCTGCGCTTACCATGCCGGGTATCGCCGGTATCGTGCTGACCTTGGGTACTGCCGTGGATGCCAACGTGCTGATTTACGAGCGCATCAAGGAGGAACTTAAGCGTGGCCTCGGCCTGAAAGAGGCTTTGCAGAAGGGTTACTCTAACGCCTTCTCGGCCATCTTCGACTCTAACGTCACTTCGCTGATTACCGGTTTCATCCTGCTGTTCTTCGGTACCGGTCCTGTCAAGGGCTTCGCTACCACCTGGATCATCGGTATCTTCTGCTCGTTCTTTACTGCTGTGTTCTTGACTCGTCTGGTCTATGAGAACCGTCTGAAGAAGGACAAGTGGCTCAACCTGACCTTCGTGACAGGCTACTCCAAGAATCTCATGCAGAATGCCAGATATAACTTCATGGGCATGTACAAGAAGAGCTTCCTCATCTGGGGTGCCGCTGCCGTTCTGTTCTGCATCTCGTTCGCTGTTCGCGGTTTGAGCCAGAGCATCGACTTTACGGGTGGCCGTAACTATGTGGTGACTCTCGACAAGGAGACACCTGTAGAGCAGGTTCGCCAGGCTCTGGCCGGTGCCTTTGTCAACACCGTTGGTGAGAATGCTGGCAAGGAGGCTAACACCAGCGTCATTGCGCTGGGTACCGATGGTAAGACCATCCGTGTCAGCACCAACTGGGATATCGAGTCGAACAATCCGGAGGTCGACGATCAGGCTGAGACCATCCTCTACAATGCTCTGAAGAAGGGCGGCTACGTCAGTCAGGCCAGTGTGGAGGCCTTCAAGAATCCTGATGTCCGTCAGGGCGGCTCTATCATCAGCTCTGCCAAGGTAGGACCTGCTGTGGCTAAGGATATCACATACGGTGCCATCATCAGTGTGATTATCGCCCTGATAGCCATCTTCCTCTACATCCTGCTGCGTTTCCGCAATGTGGCATATTCTACAGGTGCTACCGTTGCTTTGGCTCTGGATGCCTTGGTGGTGATAGGCTTCTACTCCGTGCTGTGGGGCTGGGTTCCCATGTCGCTGGAGATTGACCAGGTGTTCATCGGTGCCATCCTGACCGTGATAGGTTACTCTATTAACGATAAGGTGGTGGTCTTCGACCGTATCCGTGAGAACTTCCAGCTTTATGGCAAGCGCGACCGTCAGCAGCTGTTCAACGATTCGCTGAACCAGACACTGGCTCGTACCATCAACACCTCTGTAACGACCTTGATTGTGTTGCTGTGTATCTTCATCCTCGGTGGTGACTCTATCCGCAGCTTCTCATTCGCTATGATTCTGGGTGTTGTCTTCGGTACCCTGTCCTCGCTGTTCATCGCTGCTCCTACGGCCTTCCTCGTGATGGGCCGTACCATCCGCGAAACCGAAGAAAATGCTGTGAAGGCTTAAGCTTGAAGCACCATACAATAGAAGAACCCGCCTCCCTCTGGAGGTGGGTTCTTCTGTAAGTTATGGTAGATGGGTACTTCGCCAGAATGATGACAATATCCATGACCAATTCTGCGTGAAAACGAGGAAGTGGCTGGATATCAGCCACTTCCTTTGTTTTCCGACTTTGTGATTGTCGGGATGAGGCGACTCGAACGCCCGACCCCTACGTCCCGAACGTAGTGCGCTACCAACTGCGCTACATCCCGAATGCTTTTTGAAAGCGGGTGCAAAGATACGAAATAAATATGAATTACTGATTAGAAATTAAGAATTATTTTCAGTTTTAATAGAAAAAATTTGTGATTCTGAAGGAAAAAAGCTATCTTTGCACCCAAAACTAATCGAAAATGAAGGGACTGCTACTTCTCTTTGTAGCGTTATGGATGACGCTGACAGGCTTCGCTCAACGCACGCTGGTGGTGAAAAAGGACGATGCGAAGAGTTTGCTGGATGCTATCAGCATGGCCAACAAGTTGAACGCTGAACCGGATGCTGAGCGACTGTATATCCTGATACCAGACGGCTATTACGACTTGGGGGAAACCACGCTGACTCGCATTTCGGGCCATCAGATAGCGTTGATTGGGCAGAGCACCGAGGGCACTGTGATTCGCAATGCCCCAGACACCAAGATAGAAAGCATCAGCAAGACGGCCGTATTCCAGAATCGTGGGCGCAACAACTACTATCAGGACCTGACACTCCGTAATGACCTTGACTACTATAACGTGGAGCCTGACGGACGAGCCGTGTGCTTGCAGGACAAGGGCACGCGGACGATATGCAACCGGGTGAGAATGCTCTCGTTCCAGGATACTTATTATTCCGACAATGAGAAGTGCCAGAACTACATGCAGGATACGGAGATTCACGGCACGATAGACTTCATCTGCGGGGCCGGCGACGTATGGTTTGAGCGTTGCCGCATTGTGACAGAAAAGCGAACCAAAGACGGCAGCGGTTGCGACATCATCATGGCACCACGCACGTCGGACACCCCCTGGGGGTACATCTTCAACAGGTGTACGATAGAGAACCATGAGTCTACGTTCCACTATGGACGGGGCTGGCATACGAATCCCCGATGCGTATGGATGTATACAACACTGCTGACGCCGGAGAAATTGTCGGCTACCAGATTCGATCCGGAGGCGATGAAGACGTCGGTCAACTACTTCAAGGAGTATAGGACGATGGATGCGCAGGACAGGGACATCACGCCTGAAAGCAATGTGGTGACGTTTACGCTGCGCGACCATACCAACCCCTTTGTCGCAGAGACCATTATGACCCGTGAAGAAGCCCGACAGTATAAGCTGCGGAAGATATTCACTGACTGGAAACCGGACAAGGAACTGAAACTTTTGGAGAAACAGGCCCGAAGGCTGATGAAACAACATAAACTGAACAGAAGATGAAAAAGTGGTTAATGCTGTCAATTTGTTTGCTGGCATGGTTGACAGTCCATGCTCAACAGGTAATCACCGTAGCGAAGGGAGATGCAGGGAGTTTGCTCCAGGCCATATCGCAGGCCAATAGGCAGAATGCCGGGAAGGATGCCAAACGGCTGTACATTCTAATTCCTGACGGTTTTTACGACATGGGCGAAACGGTGCTGACGCGCATAACAGGCCATAACATTGCCTTGATAGGACAGAGCATGGAAGGCACCATCATCCAGAACAAGCCCGATGTGAAGAACGAGGGAATCAGCAAAACTGCCATTTTCCAAAACCGTGGCAGTGGCAACTATTTTCAGGATATGACGTTAAGGAATGCCCTCGACTACTATGCTGCCGGGTCGGCCGGACGTGCCGTCACACTGCACGACAAAGGCACGCGCACCATTTGCAATCGGGTACGCCTGCTGTCTTATCAGGATACCTATTATAGCGACGGGGAAGACAGCCAGATGTATTTCCAAGACTCGGAAATTCACGGCACGGTGGACTTCATCTGTGGTGCCGGCGATGTATGGTTTGAGCACTGCCGGATAGTGACAGAGAAACGTACTATCGATGGCACCGGTCGCAACGTGATAGCTGCACCAAGAACGTCGCTCACCCAGTGGGGCTACATTTTCAACCGCTGCACGATAGAGAACATCGTCTCGAACTTCGAGTATGCCCGTGGTTGGAATCATCAGCCTCGGTGCGCTTGGCTCTATACCACCCTCTTGTCGCCAGAGAAACTGAACAGCAACCGTTTCGACACCCGGGGGATGAACACAGTGGAAAGTTGTTTCAAGGAATTTGCTACTATGGATGCCCATGGCCGCCAGATTACTCCGGCTTCGAATGTGCTGACCTACCGGATGTCGCGTAAAAAGCAGGAGGGCGAAAAAGAAATCGTGACGGAAAGAAGCATGACAGCAGAAACCGTCATGACAGAGTCGGAGGCTGCCCGATACACCATAGACAATGTCTTTGGCGACTGGCATCCCGACTGTGAAGTCCGGAAGATAGAGAAACAGGCCCGAAAATTGATGAAGCGCCTATAGGAGGCGCTTCAGTTCATTGATGTCTTCTTGTGTCGTGGCCCATGAGGTGACAAAGCGACAGATGGTGCGATGACCATCGGCTTGTCCGAAGTGTGTGAAATCAATGTGTGCCGACACCCGTTCCACCTCAGCATTAGGCAATACGATGAATTGCTGGTTAGTGGGCGAGTCGACATAGAACTCATAGCCCTTTTCGCGGAATATCCGTTTCATCTGTAATGCCATGTCTATGGCATGACGCGACAGGTTGAAGTAAAGGTCGTCGGTAAACAATGCCTCAAACTGCAGCCCGATGAGTGCTCCCTTGGCAATCACGGCACCATGCTGCTTCTGAATGCTGAAGAAATGCTTGTGGGCCCGGCGGTTGGTGAACACTACGGCTTCGCCGCATAGTGCACCTATCTTGGTGCCGCCAATATAGAACACGTCACAATGGCGGGCCAGATAGGGCAGCGACACGTCGTTGCCTTCAGCCATCAGTCCATAGCCCAGACGGGCTCCGTCTATATAAAGGGGTATGTTGTAGTGCTGGCATACCTGATAGATGCTGTCCAGTTCCTGGGTAGAATAGAGTGTACCCAGTTCGGTGGGGAAGGTGATATACACCAGACCCGGATGTACGGCATGGTCGCGATTGCCGTCATGGCAGAAGTCGTCAAGATATTTGTTGAGGGTCTTAGCCTCCATCTTTCCTTCCTTGTCGGGAATGGTGATGATTTTATGCTCTGTGAATTCTACTGCTCCGGCCTCATGCACATTGATATGTCCTGACCCTACGCAGATGACACCCTCATACTGGTAGAGCATGGAGTCGATGGTGGTGGCATTGGTCTGTGTGCCTCCGGTCAGGAAGAATATCTGGGCGTCGGGCATGCCGATGGCCTCGCGGATGCGGTGTTTGGCACGCTCAGAGTACTCGTCGAAACCATAGGGAGTCGGCCTGGCATCATTGTACCTGACGAGGTTCTCAAGCACCTTCGGATGTGCCCCGTTGTTGTAGTCGCATTCAAATGAAATCATAGTGCCTCCAACATACGCTTGATGACAACGGAACAGGAAATCTCGCGGTTGGCAGCCTCGGGGATGACAATGCTGTTGGGCGACTCGATGACGTCGTCGGTGACAATGAGGTTGCGACGTACGGGCAGACAGTGCATGAACTTGCCATTGTTGGTCCACGACATGTGCTCTGTGTCTACCGTCCACGACATATCCTTGGAAGTTATCTTTCCATAGTCGGCAGGGCTCGTCACGCCAGGGTTCGACCAGTTCTTGGCATAGATGAAGTCGGCACCCTCGAAGGCTTTCTTCTGGTCGTACTCTACGCGGGCGTTGCCTGCAAACTTCGGGTCGAGCTCATAGCCTTCAGGGTGGGTAATCACAAAGTCTACATCAGCAGCATTCATCCATTGGGCAAAGGAGTTGGGCACAGCCTGGGGTAGAGCACGGCAGTGGGGAGCCCAGGTCAACACGACTTTAGGTCTTCTCTCACCTCTTACCTCTTTCCTCTCACTTTTCCAGTACTCCTCAATGGTAATCAGGTCGGCAAAGGCCTGCAGGGGGTGTACGGTAGCCGTCTCCATCGCAAAGACTGGGCGTCCGCTAAACTTGATGAACTGTTTGAGCACCGTTTCGGCATAGTCGTATTCACGGTCGGTCAGTCCGGCAAACGAGCGCACGCCAATCAGGTCGCAATAGCAGCCCATGACGGGAATGGCCTCCAGCAGATGTTCCGACTTGTCGCCGTCCATGATGACACCACGTTCCGTCTCCAGTTTCCAGGCTCCTGCGTTGACGTCGAGCACGATGACGTTCATGCCCAGATTCATGGCAGCCTTCTGAGTGGACAGACGGGTGCGCAGTGAGTTATTGAAGAAGATCATCATCAGGGTCTTGTTCTTGCCCAGATGCTGATACTTGAAACGGTCGTTCTTGATCTCTTGTGCCTCGGCCAGTGCTTGACGGAGGTCGCCGATATCCTCTACATTGATAAATGTCCTCATATTTTATAATTATTCACTTTTCACTATTACCTTAAACTCTCACTTGTCCCTCGCCCTCGATGATCCACTTGTACGTGCAGATTTCCTCTAACGCCATGGGGCCGCGCGGACCAAGTTTCTGGGTCGAGATGCCAATTTCGGCTCCCAGTCCGAACTGGGCTCCGTCGGTAAATGATGTGGGGGCGTTCCAATAGACGCAGGCAGCGTCGACAGCCTGCTGGAAACGACGAGCCGTGGCCTCGTCCTGAGTGATGATGGCTTCGCTGTGCCCGGAACCGTAGCGGTCGATGTGGGCAATGGCTTCGTCGAGCGACGAAACGGTGCGGACGGCCATCTTGTAGTCCATAAACTCGGTGCCGAACGATTCTTCGGTGGCTGGCTGCAGCAGAATGTCGGGATAATGGCCCGTCAGCAACTGATAGGCTGGGCCGTCGGCATAGAGCGTCACCTTATGGTCGAGCAGAGGTTTGACGAGTTCGAAGAGGTCGCCCAGACGCTCTTCGTGGATGAGCAGGCAGTCCAGGGCGTTGCAAACGGACACGCGGCGTGTCTTGGCATTGCAGACGATGGCCTTGCCCATCTCCAGGTCGCCGTCTTTGTCGAAGTAGGTGTTCACTACACCGGCTCCCGTCTCGATGACGGGAATGCGGGCTGTGTCGCGCACGAAGTCAATAAGTCGTCTGCCGCCACGCGGAATGCAGAGGTCTACATAGCCCACGGCATTGAGCAGCTCGCCTGTGGCCTTGTGGGTGGCAGGCAGCAGGGTGGCGACATCGGGGTTGACACCATGCTGTTGCAGCACCTCATGTATGAGTTCAACGGCTGCCTGGTTGGACAGGTCGGCATCCGAGCCGCCTTTCAGCACGCAGGCGTTGCCGCTTTTAAAGCAGAGTGAAAAGACGTCGAACGTAACGTTGGGACGGGCCTCATAAATCATGCCGATGACGCCGAAGGGCACAGAGACACGATGCAGGCGCAGACCATTGGGCAGCGTCTTCTCCTTGCTGACATGACCTAATGGCGAGGGGAGGATAGCCACGTTGCGCATGTCGTTGGCTATGTCGGCCAGCCTCTTCTCCGTCAGCTGGAGGCGGTCGTAGAGCGGATTTTTGGGGTCCATCTTTGCCAGGTCTTTCTCGTTGGCAGCCAAAATGCGCTCCTCGTTGTCGATGATGGAGTCGGCAACATGGTTCAGTATTTCGTTGCGTTGCTCGTCAGTCAGCAGGGCTAAGCCTTTGCTGGCATTTTTCACGCGTTTAAAGGTTTCAATGAGTTCCATAGGGAATGAATTCTGTGTGTGGTATGTTTTGCTTGTTCTGTACGAGGCTGATGAGTATGTTGTCGCGCTCGCCGTTGGCAATGATGACGCGGATGCCCGCCTGTTGGACTTTGGTGGCGGTGGTGTATTTGGAGTGCATACCGCCGCGGCCGAAGGCACTCTTCTCTTCCTTGATATACTGTGAAAGGTCGGTGCCAGGCAGCACCTGCGGGATGATGTGCGACTGCGGGTCGTCAGGATGGCCGTCGTAGATGCCGTCGATGTTGCTGAGCAGGATGAGCGTGTCGGCCTGCATCATCTGGGCGATGAGCCCGGACAGCTCGTCGTTGTCGGTGAACATCAGTTCGGTGACGCTCACGGTGTCGTTCTCGTTGACGATGGGCAACACGTCGTTCTCCAGCATCACGGTCATACAGGCCCGCTGGTTGCGGTACTGCTCGCCGGGCTGGAAGTTCTCCTTCATGGTGAGCACCTGGCCCACGTGGATGCCGAACTCGCGGAACAGGTCGTAGTAGAGTCCTACGAGCTTCACCTGTCCGACGGCCGAGAACAGCTGGCGCTGCTCGACGCTGTCCAGCGAGTGGTCGACGGTCAGTTCGCGCCGCCCACAGGCCACGGCACCCGAGGACACGAGGATGACCTCATAGCCTTTCTGCCGCAGCCAGGCAATCTGGTCTACCAGTGCCGACATACGCGTCACGTCCAGTTTGCCGTCCGTCCGCGTCAGCACGTTAGAGCCTATCTTGATGACAATGCGGTGGTTCATGCTCTGAGGAGTTTTTTAATCGGTTTGAGCGTTGATGTAGCTCATGATGACGTCTGTGGCACCCTCTTCGCTCAACTCGTCCATGTTGATGATGAGATGGTAGTTGCGGGTGTCGTAGCGCGACGTGTCTTCATATTTCTGAATGAAGATTTCGCGCTCTTTGTCCACCTTGTTAATGATATCGATGGCCTCTTGACGCATGATGTTCTTCTTGCGCATGATTCGCTGGATGCGGTGTTCCATCGAGGCCTCGATGAAAATATTCAGGTGGTTGGGATGGTCGCGGAATACCAGGAAACCGCTTCTTCCCGCTACCACACACGACTCCTCAGCGGCCAAGGTGGTCAGTATTTTCTTTTCGGTCTCAAACAGAATCTTGCTGCTGATCATGGTTTCGGCTTGCATCGGTTTAGTAGTCGAGTTGAGCGTCTGATAGTAGCTGTTGAACTCGTTCCACCATGTCTTCTTCTGGCCCTTTATACGTTCTATCTCTTCTGCTGTCAGACCAAACTTTTGGGTAAGTTGCTCAATGAGGGCTTTGTCGTAATACTTTACCTGCAGACGCTGAGAAAGCAGGCGACCTACTGTCCGTCCACCAGAACCCAACTCGCGGTTGATGGTGATCACATATTTCTCGTTCTTTTTCATCTTTTACTATTATATTTTATGTTTTCTAATCATTCTGAAGTTCTGAAGCTTGGCATTATTTTGTGTTGTTGTCTCGCTGTCTGATTTCCACGCGGCGGATTTTTCCGCTGATGGTCTTCGGCAACTCATCGACAAACTCGACAATGCGTGGGTATTTGTAGGGAGCTGTTTCTTTCTTCACATGTTGCTGAAGTTCCTTGACCAGTTCTTCGCCGGCCTTGTCCTTCCACTCCTTGCCTAAGACGACGGTCGCCTTGACCACCATGCCGCGGATGTCGTCGGGGACGCCCGTGATGGCACACTCCACCACGGCGGGGTGGGTCATCAGCGCCGACTCGACCTCGAACGGGCCGATGCGGTAGCCAGAGGACTTGATGACATCGTCAATGCGGCCCTCAAACCAGTAGTAGCCGTCCTCGTCGCGCCAGGCCATGTCGCCGGTGTGGTAGATGCCGTCGTGCCAGGCTTCGCGGGTCTTCTCGTCGTCGCGGTAGTAGCCCTTGAACAGGCCCACGGGTTTCTTGTCGCCCACGCGGACCACAATCTCGCCCTTCTCACCGTCCTCGCACGGAGTGCCGTCGGCACGCAGCAAGTCGATGTCGTATTGTGCATTGGGAATACCCATGCTGCCGGGCTTGGGCGTCATCCAGGGGAAGGTGCCTAAGGTCATGGTGGTCTCGGTCTGACCGAAGCCTTCCATCATCTGGATGCCGGTCTTCTCCTTGAACTTGTCGAAGACGGCAGGGTTCAGGGCCTCGCCGGCTGTCGTGCAGTACTCCAGCGACGAGAGGTCGTACTTGGACAGGTCCTCGCGAATCATGAAGCGATAAATGGTAGGAGGAGCGCAGAACGAGGTCACGCGATACTTCTCTATCTGGCGCAGCAGGGTGTCGGCATTGAACTTCTCGTGGTCGAAGACGAAAACCGTTGCACCGGCAAACCACTGGCCGTAGAACTTGCCCCAGACGGCCTTGCCCCAACCCGTGTCGGCCACGGTCAGGTGAAGCGACCCCTCGTGCAGATTGTGCCAGAAGACACCCGTGGTCAGGTGGCCCATGGCGTATAGGTAGTCGTGAGCGACCATCTTGGGCTCGCCGCTGGTGCCGCTGGTGAAGTACATCAGCATAGTGTCGTCGTTGTCGTTGACAAAGGTGGGCTTCACAAAACGGGGGGCCTGCTGCCATTCTGACTGGTAGTCGTGGAAACCCTCGGGGATGGGTTTGCCATGGTCAGTGATGGTGATATACTGCTTGACCGTCGGGCTTTCGGCCTTGGCAGCCTGTATCTGGCTGACGACGTAGGGGTCGTCGACGCAGACGATGGCCTTGACGGAGGCTCGGGTGTTACGATAGACAATGTCGTGCTTGGTCAGCATGTGGGTGGCGGGAATGACTATGGCGCCTATCTTGCACAGTGCCAGCATGACCACCCACCACTCGTAGCGGCGTTTCAGGATGAGCATGACGGGGTCGTTCTTGCCGATGCCCAGCGACTGAAAGTATGATGCTGCCTGGTCGGACTGCTCCTTCAGATCCTTGAACGTGGCACGAATCTCCTCGCCTTGGTCGTTGGTCCACAGCAGGGCCAGCCCGTCGGGCTTTTCCTCTGCCCAGACGTCCATCACGTCGTAGGCGAAGTTGAAGTTCTCCGGAATGATGAACTCCAGGTGTTTGTTGTAATCTTCTACAGACTCAAAGGTGGTCTGCTTCAAGAATCTCTCTACCATATAGCTTCTGTGTTATTCTACTGTGAATGCTAAGAACTTCACGGCCTTGTCGCCTACGGCCAGCATACCATGGGGCTTGGTGGAGTCGAAGTAGATGCTGTCTCCTTCTTCGAGCACGATGGTCTTGCCACCAATGTACAGTTCCATCTTGCCTTCGAGCACCAGGTTGAACTCTTGTCCGTTGTGGGTGTTCTTGTAGATGGTGCGTGCACCGGGCTTGGGCTCTACGGTCACGATAAAGACATCGGCCTTGTGGTTGACAAAGCCGGACACCAGACTCTGGTATTTGTAGGCCTTGGTGCGCTCGACGCTCATGCCCTGGCCTTTGCGCACCACGAAGTACGACTTCATGTGCGGAGCCTCGGCAAACATCAGTTCCTCAGCCGACACCCCGTATTTGTGTGCTATCTTCATCAGGTTCGAGATGGTGATGTCCAGCTCGCCCTTCTCTATCTTCTCGTATTTGTCTACTGAAGAGCCAATGGTATCGGCCATTTCACTAATGGGAATGTCGAGTACGTCTCGCAGTCCGCGAAGTCGTTCTCCTATTTGTTTCAGTTGTTCGTCCATGTTATTTTATTGTTATAATTCTTACCTCTTACCTCTCACCTCTTACCTCTCACCTCTCACTTCGCCCCAGCCTTCAGACCGCGGATGACGCTTGACGTAAAGCCGGCATGTTCCATCTCGTTCAGACCCTTGATGGTCACACCGCCCGGTGTCGTAACCAGGTCGATAGCTGCTTCAGGATGCAGCCCGGTGGCCTGTAGCAGTTCAACGGCACCTTTCATCGTCTGCATCACGATTTGCTTGGCTTCGTCGGCCTTGAATCCTAACTCGACGCCGCCTTCTGAGGCTGCCCGAATGTAGCGCATGGCATAGGCGATGCCGCAAGAGGCCAGTGTCGTGCCGGCAGCCAGATGCTGCTCGTCTGTGATGATGCTCTCTCCCATAGAGTCAAATAGTGACTTAATCTGGTCTGTCTGTTGTTGAGTGGCGGCAGTTCCCGGAACGATAAAGGTCATGGATTGTAGCTGGGCGATGGCGATATTGGGAATGACCAGAAAGGTGGGAAGCAGGTTGCCGCCCTTGTCCATCCATGTCGCAATGTCGCTGCCCTTGATGCCTGCGGCCACCACCACCAACGTTTGCTGCTGATAGTCCAGCACGTCCTTGATGCTCTTCAGCACCTGTTCTACCAGCCAAGGCTTCACTACCACACATACGATATCAGCACCCTGGGCTGCCAGTTGATTGCTGGGAGTAGCCGTAATCCCCATGTTGGCAAAGCGCTCTCTCGACAGACGTGAGGGGTCTGCCACGCTGATATCTTCGTTTTGGAAATAGTCGCCTTTGATAAGTCCTTCTGCCAGGGCTCCGCCCATGGCACCTACTCCGATGATTGAAATTTTCATAGTTTCTCCAATATCTTCTTTAGTTTTTGTATGAATTCGTCAGCCTCCTGCTTGGTCAGACATAGTGGTGGCAACAGGCGCAGAATGTTGGTGCCCGCACATCCTGTGAAGCAATGTTCCTCATGAATCAGCGGTATGCGTACCTCTTTGTGGGGAACATCCAAGTCGATACCTATCATGAGGCCTCGTCCGCGAATGTCCTTGATGTGTCCGGCTGTATCGCCGGAGCGCAAATCCTTTAGCCCTTCCATCAGGTAGTCGCCCACCATGCGGGCATTCTCTACCAAATTTTCTTCCTCATACACGTCCAGCACGGCCAGTGCTGCTGCACAGGCCAGATGATTACCGCCAAACGTGGTTCCCAGCTGTCCATAGACGGGTACAAACTCTGGCGATATCAGCACCCCACCCATGGGGAAGCCATTGGCGATGCCTTTGGCCACGGTGATGATGTCAGGACGGATGTCGAGCCACTGGTGGGCAAAGAACCGTCCGCTACGACCATAGCCGCACTGTATCTCGTCGCATATCAGGATGGTGCCATACTGCTTGCATAGTTTCTGCAGGCCCTGGGCAAACTCCTTGGTGGCCAGCTTGATGCCGCCCACACCCTGGATGCACTCCAGAATGACGGCGCAGACGTCGCCCTTCTTCAGTTCAGTCTCCCACGCTGCGAGGTCGTTCAACGGCAGGTAGGTCACGTGACCATTATGATTGATCGGAGCTATGATCTTCGGATTGTTGGTCACCTCAACGGCAAGACTGGTGCGTCCGTGGAAAGCCTTCTCAGCACTCAGCACACGGGTACGCCCGTTGTGGAACGATGCCAGCTTCAGGGCATTCTCATTGGCTTCGGCACCGCTGTTGATGAGGAACAGCTGGTAGTCGTCATAACCAGAGATGCGGCCCAGTCGCTCGGCTAATTTCACTTGTAGCTTGTTAATGACAGAATTCGAATAGAATCCTATCTGCTGCAACTGTTCCGTAACCTTCTCGATATAGTGCGGGTGCGAATGTCCGATGCTGATCACGGCATGTCCGCCGTAGAGATCCAGGTATTCCTGCCCTTTGTCGTCCCATACCTTGCAACCTTTGCCCCTGACGATGTTCACGTCAAAAAGGGGATATACGTCGAATAATTTCATACTGCTATGTCGTTATTTCGTCTTTATTTGTTTTTAGAATGCTGATGCCTTGAGTCTCAACCCCGCCGTCTCCTCAATGCCGAACATGAGGTTCATGTTCTGGACAGCTTGGCCTACGGCGCCTTTCAGCAGATTGTCGATACAAGATGTGACAAGCAGCTTCTGGCCATATTTTTCCACATGCACCAGTGCTTTGTTGGTGTTCACCACTTGTTTCAGATCCAGAGACTTGTCCGTGTAGTGTGTAAAGGCGGCATCGGCATAGAATTCCTTGTAGGCCTCTATCACGTCTTCTACGGGAGCGGGTGTCTTAATCACTGCTGTACAGAAGATGCCTCGGGCAAAATCACCGCGATAGGGGATGAAGTCGATGTCCGCATCCAGATAGCCCTGCACTTGTTTCAGTGACTGGCGGATTTCGGCAATGTGCTGATGCTGGAAAGGCTTGTAGATGCTCAGGTTGTTGTTACGCCATGAGAAATGAGTGGTAGCGCCGGGCTTTTGCCCTGCACCCGTTGATCCCGTGATGGCATTTACGGCAACATCCTCCTTCAGCATGTTCTGGTGGGCAGCGGGAAGAAGTGCCACTTGTATGCAAGTGGCAAAACAGCCGGGATTAGATACGTGTTGCGCCTGTTGGATGTCTGCCTTGTTGATCTCTGGCAGACCGTAGACAAAGTCGTGATCACCTTTGATGCGGAAGTCTTGTGCCAAGTCGATAATCTTTACGTTGGCGGGGATGTCGTGCTCCTTCAGGAACTGCTCGCTCTTGCCGTGTCCAAAGCAGAAGAAGACGACATCCACCTTGTCGAAAGGCATCTCGTCGGTAAAGCGCAAGTCAGTCTCGCCGACAAGTCCTTCGTGGACGTCGCTCACAGGGTTGCCTGCGTTGCTCTCGGAGTTGGCAAATACGATTTCTGCCTCCGGGTGGTTGAGCAGCAGGCGGATGAGTTCACCGCCCGTATATCCTGCTGCACCTAATATTCCTATCTTGATCATCTCTTCTCTTCCTTGTGGATGCCGTAATAGACGCGGAGTGGGGTAGAAGTGACCTTGATGAAGCCCTTGGCCTCGTCGGCAGTCCAGCCGGTCTGCGTTTCTCCATATTCGCCTAACTTGCTCTTCGTCAGGTCATTGGGGGAGTCGATGCCAACGGTTTCAAAACCGTAGGGGCGCAACTTCAGAATGGCGGTGCCTGTCACGTTGCGCTGACTGGAGGTCAGCATGGCTTCGATGTCGGGCATGACGGGCTCCAGGTACTGGCTCTCATGCAGGAACATGCCATACCAGTTGGCTACTTGGTCCTTCCAGTACTGCTGCCATTTCGACAGTGTCGACTTCTCTAACAGGCGGTGTGCCTCTATAATCAATTTGGGCGCAGCAGCCTCGAAGCCCACACGACCTTTGATGCCGATGATGGTGTCGCCAACGTTGGCATCGCGGCCGATGGCGTAGCTGGCACCAATCTCTTCAATCTTCTGGATGGCTTTCACCTTGTCGTCGAAGTGTTCGCCGTTTACAGCCACTATTTCACCTTTTTCAAACTGAATCTTCAGCAGACTGTCTTCCTTGGCGGTGACGTGCTTCAGATAGGCATCCTCGGGCAGCCCCTGGGTGGGGTCCAGCAGTTCACCGCCACAGATTGAGGTTCCCCAGATTCCTACATTATAACTATACTTCAACTTGGTGAAATCAGCAAAGAAACCATGCTCGTTCAGGTAGTCCACTTCTTCCTTGCGTGTCAGTTTCTTGTCGCGGGTCAGCGTGATGATTTCCACGCCGGGGGCCATCACAAGGAAGGTCATGTCGAAGCGGATCTGGTCGTTGCCGGCTCCCGTCGAGCCGTGGGCGATGGCGTCAGCACCAATCTCTTTGGCGTAACGTGCTATGGCGATAGCCTGGAAGATGCGCTCGCTGCTCACCGAGATGGGATAGCAGTTGTTGCGTAGCACATTACCGAAAATCATGTACTTCAGCGACTTGGCGTAATATTCCTGCGTCACGTCGAGGGTCACGTAGGCCTTGGCGCCCAACTTATAGGCGTTCTCTTCGTTGGTTTTCAACTGTTCTGCTGAGAAACCGCCGGTATTGGCGCAAGCTGCATATACGTCCCAGCCGTCCTGAGTCAGTTTCATCACGGTGTAGCTGGTGTCCAATCCACCACTGAATGCTACTACTACTTTCTTGTTTGCCATAT
>CAMOQW010000024.1 GCA_946623195.1 uncultured Prevotella sp. | reverse complement strand
ACATGGGTATCGTGCTGATTCTCATCACCATCCTGCTGAAGGCCATCACCTTCCCCATGGTGAAGAAGAGCTACATGTCGAGCGCCAAGATGCGCGTGCTGAAGCCAAAGTTTGAAGAGGCCACCAAGCACCTTGACAAGCCCGAAGACCAGATGAGGAAGCAGCAGGAGATGATGCAGCTCTACTCCAAGTACGGCGTGTCGCCACTCAGCGGCTGTCTGCCCATGATTATCCAGATGCCTATCTGGCTGGCCATGTTCTTCTTCGTGCCCAACGCCATCCAGCTGCGCGGCGAGTCGTTCCTGTGGATGGCCGACCTTTCCACCTACGACCCCATCATTGAATGGAGCCGGAACATCTGGGGCATTGGTGACCACCTGTCGCTGACGTGCATCCTGTTCTGCGGAGCCCAGCTGGTCTACACATGGTTCTCCATGCAGCAGCAGAAAGACCAGATGGTGGGTCAGCAGGCTGAGCAGATGAAGATGATGCAATGGATGATGTACATCATGCCGCTGATGTTCTTCTTCATCTTCAACGACTACTCCAGCGGACTGAACTTCTACTACTTCGTATCACTGTTCATGTCGGCAGCCATCATGTGGGTGCTCCGCAAGACCACCGACGACGAGAAACTGCTGGCCATCCTGGAAGCCAACTACCAGGCCAACAAGAACAACCCCAAGAAACAGAGCGGACTGGCCGCCCGGCTGGAAGCCATGCAGAAACAGGCCGACGACTTGAAACGCCAACGTCAAAACGGATACAAGAAATGAAGAAGATTGGCTTTGACAACGACAAGTACCTGAGGGTACAGTCGGAACACATCCGTGAACGCATAGCGCAGTTTGACGGCAAGCTCTATCTGGAACTGGGCGGAAAACTGTTCGACGACCACCATGCCAGCCGCGTGCTGCCGGGATTCCAACCCGACTCAAAGCTCCGCATGCTAGCACAGCTGCGCAACAGCATTGAGATTGTGATTGTAGTCTCAGCAGAGGATATTGAGAAGAACAAGGTACGTGCCGACCTCGGCATCACATACGATGAAGACGTGCTGCGACTGCGCGACGAATTCATGGGCCGCGACTTCATGGTGGGCTCGGTGGTCATCACCCACTATAACGGACAGCACGCCGCCGACCAGTTCCGCCACCGGCTGGAACGGCTGGGCATCAAGTCGTATGTGCATTACCTGATTGACGGCTATCCGCATAACGTGGAGCTGATAGCCTCCGACGAGGGATTTGGCAAAAACGACTATGTAGAGACTTCGCGCGAGCTGGTTATCGTGACGGCTCCCGGTCCGGGCAGCGGCAAAATGGCCGTCTGTCTCTCGCAGCTCTACAACGAGAACAAGCGCGGCATCCGGGCCGGCTATGCCAAGTTTGAGACATTCCCCGTCTGGAACCTGCCGCTGAAACATCCCGTCAACATCGCCTACGAGGCCGCCACTGCCGACCTGAACGATGTCAACATGATTGACCCGTTCCATCTGGAGGCTTACGATAAGATTGCCGTCAACTACAACCGTGACATTGAGATATTCCCCGTGCTGAACGCACTGTTCGAGGGCATCTACGGCGAGAATCCCTATAAGTCGCCCACCGACATGGGTGTCAACATGGTGGGTTTCTGCATCTCCGACGATGAAGTGTGCTGCAATGCCTCCCGCGAAGAAATCATCCGTCGCTACTATGACGCCACCAACAAGCTGGCCGACGGTGCAGACAACGAAGACGAGGTGCACAAGATACAGATGCTGTTCAACCAGGCCCGAATCACTACCGCCTACCGTCGGGTGACGGTAGCTGCCCAGGCCAAACAGGAGTTGAGCGGACATACGGCATCGGCCATCGAACTTTCTGACGGCACCATCATTACCGCCAAGAGCAGTCCGCTGCTCGGCTGTTCGGCAGCCCTGCTGCTCAACGCCACCAAGCACCTGGCAGGCATCGACCATGAAGCTAAGCTGATTCCGCAGAGTCTCATCGAACCCGTGCAGAAGACGAAGACCGAATACTTGGGAGCCAGAAATCCCCGCCTGCATACCGACGAGGTGCTGGTAGCACTGAGTGTATTGTCGGAGAGTGACGAGCGTTGCCGCCGCGCCTTGGAGCATTTGCCCCAGTTGCGCGACTGTCAGGTACACTCCACCGTCATGCTGTCGGAAGTGGACCGTAAGATTTTCAAGAAGTTAGGATGCAATCTCACCTGCGATCCCGTCAGGAAGAAATAGCCTATTCCCCCTTTCATCCAACCCGTAAGCACATCATCGTGAGGTCGTCGTTAGGTTCGGCACCATCACGATGATGTTCTATTTCCGACGTCAGAATCTCAATCAGCTGGCGGGGAGAAGCGGCATGGTTCTGGCGCAGAATGTCCAGCAGGCGGTCGTCACCAAACTGTTCCTGTAGTCTGTTCTCTGCCTCGTTCAGGCCATCTGTATAGATAAACAGCGTACGGTCCTTGATGCTCTCCAGTTCCTCACCCTCGAACTCAAGACCGGGAATGATGCCGATGGGGGCGTTGGGCTGCATATCGATGAAGTCGTCGCCTAACACCGGAGGATTATGACCGGCATTGCAGAAATTCAGATGACCGGTAGTCAGGTCTACCAGTCCGAGGAACATGGTGACGAACATGCTGCTCTTGTTGTCCTCGCCGGAGAGGGCATTGTTCATGCGGGTACATATTTCAGCAGGCATCATGCCCTGAGTGGCCAGCGTGCGGAACAGACGGGTGGCCTGGGCCATAAACAGCGAGGCCGGTACGCCCTTGCCGCTCACGTCGCCCAAGGCGAAATAGAGTTTGTCGCCATTCAGCACATAGCCGTAGAGGTCGCCGCCCACTTCTTTGGCGGGTGTCATAGAGGCATACATATCCAAGCCCTCCCGCTGGGGAAACTCGCTGGGCAGCATGGACATCTGGATGTCGCGGGCTATTCGCAGCTCTGACTCGATGCGTTCCTGGGCGGCCTTCATTTCTGCCATTCGTCTGGCAACCCTGCGCCGATAGAGCGTATAGATGATGAAGAACAGCGTAATCAGCACCAAGGCGACGGCCAGACCTATCAGCCGCTGCTGGGAGAGCGCAGCCTGCTGCTCGGCTATTTGGCGCTCTTTCCCTTGTGTATCGTAGATGGTAGCCAGTTCTGCGGTCTGGTCGGTCAAGTGGCGGTTATAGGCAGAGTCGAACACCTCGGCAATCTGACGGGCGGTGGTGAGAGCCGTCTCCTTCCGACCGGCATAAATATTGGCACGCAACTTGGGCATCAGCAGGGTCTTGATGAGGTCGAGAGAGAGTTCGTAGTCATTGGAACGTATCACCCGGTCGGCCACCTCGTAATTGTCGGCAGCCTCGGCATAGCGGTGGTCGAACATCAGATAGTCGGAGGCATTGATGCGACCGACGTCAGTACTGGAAAAGCTGTTCTCCATAAATTCCGAATAGGCCTGCTTGGCTTCTTCCTTACGTCCCAGGCCCAAGAGGGTCATCGCACGATTCAGCACGGCAGAACCGCGCAAGGTCTCGGAATAGAACGGGGCACCGGGATAGGAATAGTCTTGATAGAGCGGCATCAACGAGTCTTCACGGGCCACCCACACCTCAGCATCGGCAAACTTCTGCAGGTTGATATAGTTGTTCTGAATCTGCCCAATAGTGGCGAAGGCCGTATGAAGGGCCGTTCCCGTGGTATCAGCGGCCATATTCTGGCGCATCAGGTCGTAGGCCTTCTCGAAATTGTCGTGTGCCAGTTGTGGCTGGTTGGTAGCCAGGTTGCAGTGTCCCAGCAGGGTATGCAGTTCGATGTGCCTGTCTAATGAACCGAAGTTCAACGAATCCATCATCTGGAGCAAAGGCAGTACGATGCGGATGGTACCTTCGAAGTCGCGCTTGTCGAAACAGATATTAGCCAGCGTGCTGCCGGCCATCACGTAGCTCCAGCGGTCGTCCCTTGCAGCATGGTCGCCAGCCATGATACTCCGGCAATACTCCTCTGCCTTGGACGTGCTGCCTTTCTGCCAATGATAATATCCACGATAGTAGTCGGCACGCAGGTCAGACAGCTCCCCTGACTGCTGCAGGTGGTCGACGAGGTCTAACATCTGGTTCAGCGATCCCGACTTCTGGGCCTTCATCAGCAGACTATCGGCATGGGAGAACTCACCCGTCTGCCGTTCCTGTGGTGTCTGATGGCGACAAGCCGTAGCAAGCAGCACGATGGTGGCGATGATGATGTAGCTTAGTGGTTTCATATCTGCAAAAGTAATCTTTTTTTGCCAGTTTTCCAAATATTATTTGGTTTTTCTCACTGTTTTTAGTACTTTTGCACTCCAAATACTGTACGGACATGAAGAAATTATTAACGCTGGCGGTCATGGCCATGATGACCATAAGCCCCGTAAATGCACAGAACGACGTGATTGGAAAGAGTAACATCAAGTTGAAAAGCCGCACGATGACCCCCGAGGCGCTATGGGCCATGGGGCGCATCGGCACTACGGAGGCATCGCCCGACGGCCGCCGAGTAGTTTATCAGGTAGGCTACTATTCTGTCAAGCAGAACAAGAGCCAGCAAAAGATTGCAGTGATGAATGCCGATGGCAGCAGCAACGCCACACTGACCACGGGCAGCAAGAGCGAAACCGACCCGACATGGCTGGATGCAGAGACCATTGCCTTCATCAGCGGTGGCGAAGTATGGTGTATGAAGGCTGACGGCTCTGACCGCAGGCAGCTGTCGAAGACGGACGGCAAGGTGGAAGGATTCAAGTTTTCGCCCGACCGCTCGAAGGTGATCCTCATCAAGTCGATTCCCTTTCATGAGGTGATCAAGGAGAATCCTGCCGACCTGCCGAAGGCCACAGGGCGTCGGGTGACAGACCTGATGTACCGCCACTGGGACCACTATGTGGAGAGCATCCAGCATCCCTTCCTGCATTCGGTGAGCGACTATACTATTGGTGCAGACGAAACCGACATCCTTGATGGCGAGCCCTACGAATGTCCGATGGAGCCGTTTGGCGGCATTGAGCAGTTGGCATGGAGTCCTGACTCGAAGACCATTGCCTATACCTGTCGCAAGAAAAAAGGCGCCGACTATGCCATTTCCACTGATTCTGATATCTATCTATATAATATTGGTACGCGAGAGACCCGTAATCTCTGTAAGCCTGCCGACTACGTGGAGCCAAAGATTGATGCCACCAAGACCATGAAATTTCAAAACGTGGATGCCACAGAGAATCTGAAGAACAATGTTGGCTACGACCAGAACCCGCAGTTCTCGCCCGACGGGAAGTATATCGCATGGACATCCATGCAGCGCAACGGCTATGAAGCTGACCGTAACCGTCTGTGCATCTACGAAATAGCCACTGGCGAGAAGCGCTATGTCACGGAGAGCTTTGATTCCAACGTTGACGCTTTCGTATGGAGCGACTCCAAAGACGCGATGCTCTATTTCATCGGTGTATGGCACGCCACAGAAAACCTCTATGCCGTCAACTGGAAGGGGGAACTGAAACAGTTGACAGACACCTGGGCCGACTTCGGGTCGCTCCAGCTGATGAACAATGGCAAGCAGCTGCTGATGGAACGTCACTCCTTCACAGCCCCGGCCGACCTCTATATCGTGACACCGAATTTCAAGAAACCCGAGAAAACCCAGATATCCCAGATTACTTTCGAGAACAAGCACATCCTCGACCAGTTGGACACGCCTACCGTACAGCAGCGCTGGGTGAAGACCACCGACGGTAAGGAGATGCTCACCTGGGTCATCCTGCCCCCCAACTTCGACGAGGCAAAGAAATACCCCACCCTGCTCTTCTGTGAGGGTGGACCGCAGTCGCCGGTCAGCCAGTTCTGGAGCTATCGCTGGAATTTCTTCATCATGGCCTCACAGGGATATGTCATCGTCGCTCCCAACCGTCGCGGACTGCCCGGTTTCGGACAAGAATGGCTGGAAGAAATCTCCGGCGACTGGACTGGTCAATGTATGGAGGACTATCTGGCCGCCATCGACGATGCTGCCAACAACCTGCCTTACGTCAATAAGGACAAGCTGGGAGCCGTAGGAGCCAGCTTCGGTGGTTTTTCCGTCTACTATCTGGCCGGACATCACGAGAAGCGCTTCAAGGCCTTCATCGCTCACGACGGTGCCTTCAACCTGGAGTCGATGTACACCGATACTGAGGAGGTATTCTTCTCCAATTGGGAATATGACGATGCCTACTGGAACAAGGACCGCACCGCCCGCGCCTCGAAAACATACGAGAACTCGCCGCATAAGTTTGTGGACAAGTGGGACACACCTATCCTCTGCATTCATGGTGAGAAAGACTACCGCATCGTCTACAACCAAGGCATGGGGGCATTCAATGCTGCCAAGCTGCGCGGCATTCCCGCCGAACTGCTCATCTTCCCCGACGAGAACCACTGGGTGCTGAAGCCCCAGAACGGCATCCTCTGGCAGCGCACCTTCTTCGACTGGCTCGACCGCTGGCTGAAGGATTAAGTCATCCATACGTGCAATCAACAAATAATCAGAAAGTAATAATATGTCACAAGCTATTCAAAAGACACTGCGCGACAGCGCAGCCATGCGGTGGACAGCACTCCTGCTGTTGGCACTGGCCATGTTCTGTTCATATATCTTTATGGACATCCTCTCGCCCATCAAGGACCTCATGCAGGAGACACGCGGATGGGACTCCACAGCCTTCGGCACCATGCAAGGTTCTGAGGTGTTCCTCAACGTCTTCGCCTTTTTCCTCATCTTTGCCGGCATCATCCTCGACAAGATGGGTGTCCGCTTCACTGCCGTACTGTCAGCAGCAGTCATGCTGGTGGGTGCCTGCGTGAAATGGTATGCCGTAAGCGACAGCTTTATCGGTAGCGGACTGGAAGCCTGGTTCAACAGCCACCTCAACTACATCCCCGTCTTCGACGAATTGGGCGTTTCGCCCTTCTATGCCGGTATGCCTGCCTCGGCCAAGTTTGCGGCCTGCGGCTTCATGATTTTCGGTTGTGGCTGCGAGATGGCAGGCATCACCGTCTCACGTGGTATCGTCAAGTGGTTCAAGGGCCGCGAGATGGCGCTGGCCATGGGTTCCGAGATGGCACTGGCTCGTCTGGGAGTAGCCACCTGCATGATATTCTCGCCATTCTTTGCCCGCCTGGGGGGTGAGGTCAGCGTCAGTCGGTCGGTAGCCTTCGGTGTCGTCTTGATGTGCATTGCCCTCATCATGACCATCGTCTATTTCGTCATGGACCAGAAGCTCGACGCACAAACGGGTGAAGCAGAGGAAAAGGACGATCCCTTCAAGATAAGTGATATCGGGAAGATTCTGACCGATACCGGTTTCTGGATTGTCGCCCTGCTCTGCGTGCTCTACTATTCAGCCATCTTCCCCTTCCAGAAATATGCTGTCAACATGCTGCAGTGCAACCTCACGCTGACAGCCCCTGATGCCAACTCGTTCTGGGCCAGTTCGTCTGTGACTATCGTACAGTATGTCATCATGCTGGTGGTAGCCGCCACCGGATTTGCCAGCAACTTCCAGAAACAGAATTCCAAGCGATTCTCCCTGTTAGCCATCTCCGTCATAGCTCTCATCACCTATTGCTATATGGGCTACATGCGCCAGTCGGCAGAATCCATCTTTGCCGTGTTCCCACTATTGGCAGTGCTCATCACCCCCATTCTCGGCAGCTATCTGGATCATCACGGCAAGGCCGCTTCCATGCTCGTCCTGGGTTCCGTGCTGCTCATCGCCTGCCACCTGACGTTTGCCTTCGTGTTGCCGGCCTTCAAGGACAGTCCTGTAGGCGGCATCATCATAGCCTACACAACGATTCTGGTATTGGGTGCATCCTTCTCGTTGGTGCCGGCCTCTCTGTGGCCTTCGGTTCCTAAGTTGGTGGATGCCAAGGTGATTGGCTCTGCATACGCTCTGATATTCTGGATTCAGAATATCGGACTGTGGCTGTTCCCGCTGCTCATCGGCAAGGTGCTCGATGCCACCAATCCGGGAGTCACCGACCCCACCCAGTTCGACTATACCGCTCCACTCGTTATGCTGGCCTGTCTGGGTGTGGCAGCGCTCATTCTCGGCTTCGTGCTCAAGGTGGTAGACCGCAAGAAGGGTATCGGACTGGAACTGCCAAACATCAAGGAATGACCCGACACCTTCAGCAGCGACTTAACGACTCGCCTTTCGCACGTTGGACAGTGCTCATCATCGTAGCCACCGCTATGATGATGGGCTACTTTGTCAATGATGTCATGTCGCCGCTGGAAACGCTGTTGGAAATGCCGCGCAGCGCGGGTGGCTTGGGCTGGACGTCCAGCGACTATGGTTTCTTCTCCGGTTCAGGCAGTTTCATCAACGTATTCCTGCTGATGCTCTTCTTCTCGGGACTGATTCTCGACAAGATGGGCATCCGCTTTACGGGTACGCTGGCCTGCTCGCTCATGGTCATCGGCACACTCATCAAATACTATGCCGTCACTGCCGACTTCCCGACGGCGGAAGTTCATGTTTCGCTTTTCAGTATTCACTTTTCCCTGCCTCAATCGGTGGCGATAGCAAGTTTAGGCTTTGCCATCTTCGGCGTTGGCTATGAGATGACCGGCATCACCGTCTCAAAGGCTATGGTCCGCTGGTTTACGGGTCATGAACTGGCACTGGCTATGGGCATTCAGTTAGCAATGGCACGCCTTGGCACCGCTGCGGCCTTAAGCATTTCGGCACCTATTGCCCGTCATTTCACACTGTCCACGCCATTGCTGCTTTCGCTGGCATTCCTAATCATCGGACTGCTGGCTTTTCTGGTGTTTTGCATCATGGACCGCAGACTGGATGCCAACCGCTCCGGAGCTCACAGCACTTCCGACCATTCAGCAGAAACCGTCTCCGACGAGTTCCGCTTCTCCGACATTCTCGTCACACTGCGTAATCCCGGCTTCTGGCTGATTACACTGTTCTGCGTACTCTTCTATTCTGCCGTATCGCCATTCCTGAAATTCTCCACCAAACTGATGGTGATGAAATATGCCGTCGACCCGGACATCGCCGGATTCTTCTCTAGCATAGCACCCTTTGGCACCATGCTGATGACGCCACTCTTCGGACTCATCTATGACCGTTATGGTCGCGGTGTAACCCTGATTATCACGGGAGCACTCATGTTAGCCGGCGTTCACTTCGGCTTCTCACTACCCATGCATAGCAGCACAGTAGCCATCACCCTGATGGTGACGCTCAGCATCGGCTATTCGCTGGCACCAGCAGCCCTGTGGCCCTGCGTACCAAAAATCATTCCCCTGAAATGCCTGGGTACAGCCTACTCCATGATATTTTTTATCCAAAACTTCGGACGTGCCATCATACCCATGCTGGTAGGTCATGCCAACCAGTCGGACCCCAGCTACACATCGTCGATGCTCATCTTCGGCTTCACGGCCCTTGGTGCTGCCCTCACTGCCTTTGCCATGCTTTATGTTGACCGCCGCAAAGGCTATGGACTACAGCTTCCAAACATCAAACGATAGTCATTGACTATTAGTCAGAGGCGGATTAGGGTGGAGCCCTGGACTGACGGAGAGCCATCCAGCTGAACGGCATAGATGCCGGAGGGCTGTCGGGTAAGGGGAACAGCATAGTCACTCTGACCAGCCGGCAACTTGGTAGTCATGATTTGGCTGCCACTCATGTTGAACAGGCGCAACTGAAGAGAGGACGACGCAGGTGCGTTAAGACAGATTCGCAGCATTCCGTCGGCATAGGAAATGCGGGCAGGAGAATGACGGACTGACAGTTCCTGAATGCGGTTGGCACCTAAAATATCAAGCAAACCGGCATAGACGTCTATCTCACCATGACCATAATAGTTGTTGGGATAAGAAAGTGACGGGTCGGGTTGGCGACACGTACGGTGAAGAACTTCCAACACCTGCTCCGGAGTAAGGTCGGGCTTCGCCTGCAACCAGAGGGCGATGGCTCCGGCCACAGCAGGACAGGCCATGGAAGTACCGGAATTGGCATTCCATGCATAGGTGCGCCCTTTGAAGTCGAAATGCGCCACATCCCACTGCAGATTGCCCGACGTAGGATGGTGCTCAGCAAAGAAGCTGTTGTAAGAAGAGACGACATTGATACCGGGAGCCATCACGTCTGGTTTCATGCGACCGTCAAAGGTCGGCCCGACAGACGAATAGATGCTGCGCACCCCGTTCTCGTCGGTTCCAAACTTCAGCCATTCTCCCTTGGCATTCAGTATGCTGTCTCTATAGGACGTTGCACCGACACAGATGACTCGCGGAGCACTGCCCGGCGACAGCACACTGCCCACCTTCTCCCCGGCATTCAGTTGCGGATTCAGGCCATTCGAGGACAGAACACCGTTGACCCGCCAGAACTCCACATAGGCATCAGCCCCCAGAATTTCCACGGACAAGCGGGGCGAGATGCCAACATTCTTATCCCCCCTGACCGATACATCATAGCAGACCTCTTCAGGCACGTAGCACGAGGGGTAAGCCTCAACGGTCAGGCCGGGAAGCACCAGTAGGGAATCCTTCAAGTCCAGCACACGACTGGTGGGAATCAGCGTCGTGTCGTTATGTTCACCGTATGTCACCATGCGGAGTGTAAAGTCGGAGGCCGACTTGAGGATGAAGTCCAACGAGGGTTTGTCATTGTAGATGAAAGTACCCATAGCCTCCACCCCCACAGGCTTGCAGAACCACGTCCTATAATGACCGTAATTGCCTGCTGCCGCAACGATGATGCGCCCCGGTCCGACCAGCGAGTCCAGCAATTCGTAGTAGAGTTGGTCGTAGCCGTGGAAATCCTGCACACTCCCCTCGCTGAAGGATAGCACGCAGGGCTTACCCACCTGCTTGGCATAGTCGAACATATACTTGAACCCTAATGCATCGGTAGCAAACGTGTACTTGTAGTAATCGGCAGGGTCTATATAGATGGTGTCGTCGGTGACGGCATTAGCCACCAGGCAGATGTCAGCCTCAGGAGCCATTCCACGATAGGGAGCATTGTAGCCGCTGCCGGCAGCAGTACCGGCAGTATGCGTGCCATGCGCCTGGTCTACACCATCGCGGGAATGGCCCAACGTCAACAAGGCATCGCGACCCACATAGTCACGACCCACATAGAATGGGCTGTTCAGGGTGTCAGCAGAGAGCATATCCCAGAATTGCCGGATGCGATAGTCGGTCGTATCGGGAGAATAGAACGTAGGATGCGTCAGGTCAAAACCGATGTCCATCAGCCCAACGACCACTCCCCGACCCGTATAGGCCTGCGGCAGATGGAGCCCCTCGTAGACAGGAAGGGCGTTGAGATGAGTTGCCATCTGGTCGTTGGCCAGGCTGTTATGCTGGCGAGCCTCCATGCGAAGCACACGGGCATCGAGCGACATGATGCCCAGCTGCGAGATGGGCACAGCGGCAATAGAAATCTGTCCTACCCGGGCCAACTCCTTACAGCCATGATCGGTGAGTGCCTGAGGCGTGGTGGTCTTGACGAATGCACAGATTTCACCCTGCCGGACAGCTGCGGCGTGCTTTCCACCGGTAGCAGCAACGGTAACCTGCTGACGTGCCAACTGACGCAGCAGGGGTGACATCTTCTCATAGCGCGGACGTTGAGCCCAAAGCGCCAAGGGCATCAGGCACAGCAACATCCATAACCAACTCCTGTTCATCTGCATAGGGCTAACCTATTTTACACTTATCACTATCCAGCGCATCGCGACATTGCTCCATGAGCCACTTAGGTGTGCTGGTGGCACCACAGATGCCCACCGTCTGGATGCCCTGAAGCCATTGCGGCTGGATTTCGTCAGGACCCTCAATCAGGTGGGTATTGGGATTGACACGCAGACATTCGTTGTAGAGCACGCGACCGTTGGAACTCTTGCGGCCACAGACAAAGAGAATGAGGTCGTGGCGAGTGGCAAACTGCGAGATATTAGGCATACGGTTGGCCACAGAACGGCAAATGGTATCGAAACTGCGGAAGGTGGCCGATGGCGATATGTGCTCCTGGATATAGCTGATGATGCGATGAAACTCATCGAGCGACTTGGTGGTCTGGGAATACAGAAAGATGTCGCGCGAAAAGTCGAGCTGCTTCACATCGTCAAAATGTTCGATGACGATGGCATTGCCCGCCGTCTGGCCTACCAGTCCCAACACCTCGGCATGACCCTTCTTGCCGAAGATAACAATCTGGCTGTTGGCCGACAGTTGTTGGCTGTTGACATCATACTGCTTCTTGATGCGCTTCTGCAGTTGCAGCACCACTGGACAGGTAGCATCGATGATTTCAATATTGTTACGCCGAGCCAGTTCGTAGGTCTCAGGCGGCTCACCGTGGGCGCGCAGCAACACCTTGACATCGTGGAGCTGGCGCAACTCATCGTGGTTGATGGTGATAAGTCCCATCTCGCGCAGCCGTTCACACTCCATGCCATTATGCACAATGTCACCCAGACAATACAGCTGAGCACCCCGTGACAACTCTTCTTCAGCCTTCTGGATGGCAGTGGTCACTCCGAAGCAGAAGCCACTGCCACTGTCTATCTCAATACTTAACATTCTTCAATTGTTCAAAATAGGTATCCAACAGACCTTGAGCAGCCGTGAACGACGTCTGCCGACCGGCCAAGACGGAGCGCTCAGCCTCCTGCAACTGCTGCTGGACGGCAGGATTGTTGTAGAAGCTGAACCTCAGGTGTTCGTTGATACTCTCGTACATCCAATACTTTGCCTGTTCATTACGTCGATAGTCGAAGTAGCCATTATGCTTGACAAAAGCGATATACTCATATATCATATCCCAGATTTCCTTGATGCCAAGCCCGAAGAAGCCACTGTAGCAGAGCACCTTAGGGAGCCAACCGCTCTCGGGCATGGGAAAGAAGTGCAAGGCATTGCGGAAATTGGTGGCAGCCATCTGGCAGCGGTCTATGTTGTCGCCATCACACTTGTTGATGACGATGCCATCGGAGATTTCCATGATACCGCGCTTGATGCCCTGCAACTCATCGCCCGTACCGGCCAGCTGAATCAAGAGGAAGAAATCGACCATCGAGTGGCAGGCCGTCTCGCTCTGCCCTACCCCCACCGTCTCCACGAAAATCTTGTCAAAGCCTGCCGCCTCGCAAAGGATAATCGTTTCACGCGTCTTGCGAGCCACACCGCCCAACGAGCCGGCCGTCGGACTGGGGCGGATGAACGAGTCGGGGTGTACCGACAACTTCTCCATACGTGTTTTGTCGCCCAGAATGCTGCCCTTGGTGCGCTCGCTGCTGGGGTCGATGGCTAACACCGCCAGCCTACCACCCTTCTCCTTGAGCACATGAATGCCAAAGGCATCGATGCTGGTAGATTTTCCAGCACCGGGCACACCGCTGATGCCCACACGAACGGAGTTGCCGCTATAGGGCAGACACTTGTTGATAACCTCTTGGGCCTTGGCCTGATGCTCAGGATTGACGCTCTCTACTAAGGTGACGGCCTGCGACAAGATGGTGACATCGCCCTTCACGATGCCCTCCACCATTTCCGCTGCCGACAGTTCGCGGCGGCGGAAGCGGTTGCGCTTCAGATAAGGGTTGATAATCGACGGCTGTTCTACACCGCTATTCACTTGCAGGCCTTGGTATTCGGCACTATTCTCGGGATGTTCCATATTCTAAGGGAAAGTATAATATAAAATAGGTACTGCCGTTATTGGGCATTGATGGTGATGGTGACCTTAGGCCTTTCAGGGTCGTTGGTAATCATCAGGATTCGCGGACGGATGCGCACCTTCTGCAATTCGTCACGCAGGGCAGTAATCTTTAGCTTTGTGGTCTCACCAGGCTGCAGACGCCGCTTGCCCAACGACACCTCCAGTCCACCGGTGAAAAGCTGCAACGAGGTAATCATCAGCTCCGTGCGCCCCATATTCGTGATTTCTATCACGTCCTTCTGCTTGGCCTTGCCCGACCTGAGCACGCTCACCGACTCCTTCGACAATTGCAGCTTAGGCGAATACTGGCGCTGCTCGGCCGTGAGTCCGTCGAAGGCCGGCAACAGCACTGCCGACATACTGATTTCGTGGTCGGGACTCACCTTATCGCCCGGATTGCCGGCCAGATAGACCGCCGTCTGGGTCAGCCCGTAGTCGTGCAGTTTCTCTGAATGCAGCGTCACCACAATCTTGCCACTACGACCAGGTGCCAGCCGCTCCGGGGTCACCACCGCCGTCAGATAGGACGGCAGGTGCATCAGATTGGGCTCATAGGCACGCGTACCATTATTATAAATATGCAACTCCTGCACCTGCTGGAATCCCTTGTACACATCGTCGAACTCCAGTTCATGGCGGTCCAACAGGAGGTCGCCCATCTCCACGGGATAAGATTTGCTGAAGTCTTGCCAGTCGGCCAGCACCACACCCTTCATCCTGATATAGATGGGTTTCTTGGAGCCACTGGACACGATGGCTGCCTGATGGTCAAAATGACCGAGCTGACGGGCATTGTAGGTCATCTTGACCTGAAACTTCTCACCCACAGCAATTTCCTGCTTGGGATAGTCGATGGCCGTACAGGAGCAGTCGGGTTTCACGTCCTCTATCTTCAGTTTCCGTATGTTCTTGTTGCGAAATTCAAACACGGCGGTCACGGGCATCTGATAGCCCGTCTTGCCTACATCTATGACGGTTTTCTGCGCCTCTATCTTCTGTGCGGCAGTAGGCAGCACCGCCAGAAGAAGCAGTAGGGATATTGTGTGGATTCTTTTCATCATGCTTATTTCACGTTAAAAGTCATCGAGGGTGCTGTGGCACGATATTCCGGGGCATAGGCACAACCAGCTGTGCAGGTGCCTGTCTCATACTGTCCGGCACGGTCGATGTAATATTCGGTCTCTATCACGTGCTTGCCCTTCGGCAGTCCGTAATAGAAATAGTGGGTGGCCTGGTCCTTCGGCGACACGTAGGCTCCGTGCTGATAGCCGCTGAGCTGGCGGACAGGTTCCATACAGGCAGCACGGCGGTCTACCACCTGCACAAAGTCGAGGTCGCGTGTCGTCTCGATGGTGATGCGAAGGCGGATGCGGTCGCCGACGGTCAGACTGTTGGCAGACAGCTTCTGACCATTGGCAGACAGCAGTTCACGCTTCACGGTGATGCCGCTCTGCGAAGCCTCCACATCGGATGTCTTCTGCATAAACTGGGCGTAGACGGCACCCCATGATGTACCCTCCGAGCTCTTGGTAGCCGTAAACGTATGAGCCGAGGGACTGGCGATGGCTGTTTTCACGTAGCCTAATCCGGCCGTAGCCTTAGGCAGTTCGACGGGTTTGCCATCCAGTGCCAGTATGGTGGCACTGCCTGTAGCATCCAGAGATTTCTGGTTGCCATTCAGGAAGGCATAGATGGCATTGACGCTGTTGATGGGCGTGTCCCAAGCTTGGGTGCGTTTCTCCTGCAACAGCCAGCGGCGCATCTCGTCCACCGTCTGGCGGTCGGCCGGAGCCACCATTTGGATAGCCTCCAAGGCAGCCACCTCCGTGGGTATCTTGTAGTCGAACCATGAATAGCCGGCACGCGGCGTGTCATAGTAGCGGCCCATTTCCTCAGTAAATACGGTGTATTCCTTCAGACTCTGTACATATTGCTGTGCCAGTTTTGCGTCGCCGTCCTTAGAGAGGATGACAGCCGTCAGGGCCTTCTCGTAAATGCTCTGGTTCTTGGTGTCCTTCTTCAGCAGTTTGACGAGATAGTCGTTGGCCGACTTGACATCGGCTGTGAGTGCACGTCCGTCGATGGCGCAGACATAGAGCCAGCGCAGGGCCGTGAACGAGGGGAACGAGGGCTTCTGTCCCTTCTTCTCCTGTTTCTTCAGGTCGTTCACCAGGTCTACCATCTCACGACCGATGTAGTTGAAAGCTTTGGTCTGCATCGTGGTGACATCGCTCTGACTACCAGCCAACAAGCAGAGGCGTGCCAGCATTTCCTCAACGGTCACGGTGACCATCGTACTGCCCTGCATACCGGGATACCAAGAGAAGGAGCCGTCGGCATTCTGCAACTTCTTCAGTTTCTCGACGGCCATAGCCAGACGATGGTTGATACCATTCTCGTCAAAGAAGTCGGCCAAGCGCTGCTTCTGTTCCGACTCACGGTCGGCAGCCCACACCCATGGGGTCTCGGCCAGCACAAGGTCTTTCAGTTCCTGATCTTTCTCTAATTGAGAGGTGAGGGGTGAGAAGGGAGAGGTCAGGTTCTCCCGCTTCCAGAGTTCGAAGGTGGTCTTCACCTGCGGACTCTGCTTGAGCAACGACAGGGCCAAGGCATTGGAATAGTAGGACGCTGCCTGCTCAATGGCACTATGTTCCCAGGGTTGTCCTACCGTAGGCAACGACTGCACCATGAGCCAAGCAGGATTGTTGGTGTATTCCACCGTCAGTTTCTGCTGTGTGGTGCCAACAGGGAACAAGCGGGTCAGGTCAACGGTCTTCACGCCCGGTTCATGCTGGGTATAGGGCACCGTCTTAGTCACGAATTCGCGGTCGGGCAGAATAGGCAGATAGTGCTGTTCGCCATCCGAGAAGCCGTCGCCCGCTGCCGTTACCTTACAGATAAGCAGCGAATAGGTCTCGTCGGGCTGGAACGGGAACGCGACATTGTCCGTTTGACCAGGCAGAATGCTGAACGGCAATTCCTGTTCGTAGACGGTGCGGTCGCATTCTGGGTCTATCAACATCAGCCGGGCCTTGCCGCTAACTTGTTTTTCAGATGTATTGAAGATGCGAGCCGTCAGCGTAGCCTGATCGCCCATACGGAGAAAACGCGGCACATTGGGCTGAACCATCACGTCCTTCTGGGCAACAGCCTCGCCGTCTATTGAGCCATACAGCATCTGCGGCGTATTGGCCACACCCATCATGCGCCAGGTGGTCAGACTTTCGGGCAGTGTGAACTTCAATGTCACCTGTCCCTTGGCATCAGTAGTCAGCGCAGGATAGCAGAAAGCCGTCTCCTGCAGGTTTTCGCGCAACGGCACGTTGTCTTGCTCCTGCTGTCTCTCCTCTGCCGCAGTTTCCTTGGCATTGAGCACCTCACCAGCAGCCTCATCATTGCTCTTCACGTCGAAAGCGCCTATGGCAACACCAGCAGATTGTTGTCCTACAGCCATTTCCATCTGCGGGGCGGCGGCCTTCATCAGACGGGCGTTGCCACGAACCATCATGCGGAGGAAAGTCTGGGGATAGACGCTATCATCAAAACGACTGAAATGCATGGCGGGAACAGCTAACGGAGTATAGTTCTTGCTACCAGAAAGGCTGATGCCACCGAGTGTTTGCCACTGCCAAGCGGTAGAAGGATACGAGAGCGAAATGGCAGGCATAAACGACCACTGGTGGGACTGAATCTGGTCGAGGCTCTTATCGTAGAGCACAGCAAGCAGCGAGGCATTAGCCGGTGTACCGTCAGGATTCTGAATCTTGAGTCGCCACTCTTCTTGCTGGCCGGGTGTCAGCCGGTCGCGGAAGGTTTCCCAAGTCAGCCGCAACTGCTTATCAGGCATGGGGCGCGAAATGGTCTGCTGGTGTATATGGCACTGGCCGTTCTTCACCCAGGCAAAGGTCATAAGCAGTCCGTTGCCATATTCTTCTTGATAAGTGAACTTGCGGTTCAGCAGTTCACCACTCTTCTTCGCGGCTCCACTCTCTATCATCTTGTCGCCGGCAAAGAGGGCATAGACGATGTGCAGGTCGGGGTCGCTGGAACCCACCTGAACGGTAATGGGCTTGCCGTCTTGCGGGAACTGACTGTCGGAGACGTAGAACCAGTCGTCGGTCTGGGTCGCCGGTTTCGTGTCATCGAGAGAGAACGCCACAAACTTCACGTCGATGCTGTCATTCTCGCAAACGGCCTGGAGGCGATGTTCACCGCTCTTGCACTGAGCACCGAACACCGCACACTGTGTATTGGCTGCACAGGTTTGCCATTTTCCGTTGTCCAGACAGTATTTCACCGTTCCAGCTATCTCCTTGCCTGCCGCATTGCGACGGGTGAAAGTGACCTTCGGCAACTGGTCGCGACGAACCTGCTGGGCTAAATCACACGTCAGTGCTGTGGGTTTCGAGCCAAGCGGCAGCGACAAGGTACCACTATGCGTTTCGCCCGCCACATCGGTAACATCAGCTTCAACGACAAAGTTGTAGAACATCGGACCGTAGCCCATACCGGCTGGCAACTTCATAGGCATTTCAACAGTAAACGTGCCATCATCGGCAGTCACCGTCTCGCCTTCGTTGACGACTTCCGCCTCTAAGCCACTACCTACATAGCCTCCTTGCCAATACCGTGAATACGACATCCACCAATAGGCCACGCGGCGTTCCACCGTATATTTCACTTTAGCGCCCTGAACAGGCACACCGGCATAGCTCACGGCCTTAGCCTGAGCTCTGACGGTGTCGCCAGCCTGGTAGCTCTCCTTATAGTCGGGGAACTCGACTTGGAAGGTAGGACGCTTGTATTCCTCCACCCTGAAGCCCACGCTGTTCCCATTGGCACGAATGGTAAAACGGCCATTCAGCAGACCTTGTGGCAACGTGAAGTCAACGGCACACTTGCCATAATCGTCGGTAGTGGCCTGCTGCTCTGCCACAACTTTGTAGTTGGCATCGCGCAATTCAAACTGTACATTCTTGCCACAGACAGCCTTGTTGTCCAAGACCGAAACCTCTTGCCATACGATAGCTGTTGCATGGACGGTCTGGCCGGGTCGGTAGATGCTGCGGTCGGTAAACAGATTGACATGTTGACCACTATATTGCCGCGCGTAGTAATAATAGCGGCCATAGCCATTCTGCTCCGGGCAATACTGATCGGCACTGGTGAATGCAAAGACACGTTCCGGATGCTTGTTGTCACGCATCGTATAGGTGGCCTCGCCATTGGCATCACAGGTCAGTTCCTCATACTTCTTAGGTTTCTTCCACCCCATATTGAAGGCAAGTCGTACCTTAGCGCCCCCAATGGGCTGACCAGTCTGGGCATCGACCACGACATAGCGCATCCGATTGCCAGGCATAGGGAGCGACATCAGGCGAACGTTGGAGACAAAGCACAAGTGACGGGAAACATTCGTAGCGGGTTGGCTGGAAAATTCCACCATATAGACACCCGCGGGAAGGGCTTTCAGCGATAGGGAGTCTTCAAACCAGTCGTAGTCGGCATGGCCTGAAAACACAAGTGCCTGCCCCCACTCTTTCAGTTCCTGCAAGCCCGGTTTCATCTTCGTGTAGTCTTCTTCACGCTCTGGATTCAGGTCGGTGTCGCCTTGCAGGTTGGTTTTGTAGACGCGCATGTTCAGCCCTTGCAGGCTGCGCAGTTTCAGCTTGACAGTGGGCGACTGACCATGCATCAGATTGATTTCGGACAATTCGGCCATATAGGACGAACAGGTCAGCTCGTTTTGTGCATTTCGCAGTATGTTGGCCCGCTTCCAGGTGCCCCAGCGGTTCAGGGCATCCTGCAGGTAGGCATATTTCTGCTCATTAGAGGCATCGGTGCGCTCGTCCATATAGTTATAGCGCTCAATGGCTATCTCGCAGGCATCGGGCAGACTGCCATACAGCAGAATCAGCGAATCCAGACTGTGGATATAGGCCGACTCGTCCAACTTCGCCTGGCGACCGGCATTGATACGGGTGGCCTGCACTGCGCGCAAAGCCGCTGCACAACGGGCCCGCATGTCGCCGTGATGCTGTGAGTAGAAGTCGGCCAGCCACTGCCAGGCTTCCAGTTCACGACCTACGACATTCAACAGGTCGTTGCTGAAGATGTCGGCATCCTTGCCCTTGATGACGAAGGGGGCAAAGCCGTCTTCTTTTACACTGGCCAGCACCTCCGGATGAGCCGTAGCACGATTGAAATAGTGCTGGCTGCGGGCCTGCCAGTCGTCATCCAACTGATGGTTGTTCTTGTATAGTTGGGAGAGCACGGTGGCATATACAGCCTGTACTGCGACATCCTGCGCCTGAGCCTCCTGTTGTTCCAAGCGCTTCACGGCAGGCAACAGCGAGTCGGGGGCTATCTCTGCCTGCAATTTGGCATAAGTCAGCGTCGACTTCAGCAACTGACCGTAAGCACGCTCCTTGCCGGCCTTGCGCACTATCTTTTCCACGTGGGTCATAGCAGTCTGGGGCAAGTCCTTCTGCTGGGCTTCCTCAACCTGTTTCCACATTGTCTCGTATGTCTGACTAAGCAATCCCATTGGCATCAACAATATCACCGCGACGATGACGAATAATCGATGTTTCATACGCCCGTACTTTTTGGTTATACTTTATGCAAAGATAGGAAATAAACGGGAGTTTCGACCTATCCGACGAGGCTTTTTGGGCTTTTTTTTGTTTTTCTATATCATTTTGATGTTTTTTAATACCAATATCGCTGTTTTTGGTGCTTATGGTCGAAATAGCCGGGCAGGTTACGGCTCGTCGCGAGTGAGCCGTAACCTCACTATGAGTGAGCCGTAACCTCGCTATGAGTGAGCC
>CAMOQW010000023.1 GCA_946623195.1 uncultured Prevotella sp. | reverse complement strand
GATGTTGATGCTCATGTTACCTCTTTGTTACTTTTGAATTTATAGTGTCAAACTGTGCATTGTCAATTTGTCAATTTGTCAACTTCAGTCCAGCTTCATTGAATGCCTTTCCCCTGGTTTCTTTTGTTTGCATACACTTTTGCCCGCTGATATTGATAAACAACGGACTGGCAACAATCTTGCAGTTCCCGCAGCTTTCAGCCACACGAATCTCCCCTTGGAGTAAACTGTCAAACGTCTCTGGCAAAAAATGTTACACTGTTGATCGTCAGGTCATAGTCATACTGTTGCCCTTTGACAGCCTGAAAACTAATGTTTTCTATGCTCGTCATTCGCTTCAGATTGTAGACGACATCATTGATAATTTCCTCTTCTATCGTCTTGCTTGCTCACCATTTTATTCGTGTTCATTCATTTTGAACGTTGCAAATTTAGTGAACATTTCTCATATTTCCAAACCTTTTGTTCAAAAAAGGCCCTTTGTTCACGAATATTGAACAAAAACAACTCTTTGAACGCTATTTCTTCACCCTTACATACCATCGCCAGCATTTCCTCCTTCAGAAGTTTCGGATCCATGCCGTCAATCCAATCCAAATAATAGTTGTATCTTTGCGCGGTGAAAGCAGGTGCGCTATCTCATTGAAAGCCTCTTAGCCTTTTCATTACGAAGATAGGAGGGAAAAGATTTGGCGGTATGAATTTTTTGTCGTACCTTTGCAGGCAGAACAAAACCGATAGCGTATGATAACTATTGCCAATCCAATTTACGACATCGTATTCAAATATCTGATGGAGGACGAGCGAATAGCGCGTACCATCCTTTCTGCACTCTTGCAGATGGACATCGTCAAGGTGGAGGTGCGCCCCCATGAGTATAGCAACAATAAGCGCGACACGCTGTCCGTATTCCGCATCGACTTCGGTGCCACTGTACGCGAAGCTGACGGCAGTGAGCACCTGATTCTGATAGAGCTTCAGAAGACGTGGCTGCCGACAGAGACACTCCGCTTCCGCCAATATCTGGGCGTGCACTATGAGAACCCCAACAATATTGTCAGCGACAGTCCCGACCAGCACGCCATTCCCATGGTAGCCGTATATCTGCTTGGCCACAAAGTAGGGGACATTGAGGAGCCCGTGCTCTACGTCAGACATCAGTCTTATGACTACAACGGCAAAGTGGTGACGAAAGGATTGCCAGATCCATTTGTTGACAGTCTGACCCATAACAGTATTATCGTACAGATTCCAAGACTACACGGCAAAATCAACAACCGGTTGGACGAGGTCTTAAGCATCTTCGACCAAACACGAAAGGACAAGGGCAACCAGCAAATGCTTCACATTGACGAAAACCTGTATCCAGAGGACGACACAGAGATGCAACACATCGTCCACCGCCTTCTCATGGCAGCAACGAATGCTGAAATGCGTATGGATATGAACGTGGAGGACGAATATTTTTCTATCATCGAGAAACGCGATACGGAAATCATGCAACGCGACAGAAGAATTGCAGAGCAAAATGTAGAAATAGCATCGAAGGACGAACAACTCAGTCAGAAAGACGAACAACTCAGTCAGAAAGACGAACAACTCAGTCAGAAAGACGAACAACTAAAGAAATCTATACAGTTGCTTCTTCAAGCCGGTTTAGCCCCAGAAGCTATTGCAGGCAATCTGAACATCAAGAAAGAAGAAGTCCTGCATTTCTGCCAACCATCAGCATAATGCCATATAAGAGAAAAATCCCGTCTCAAAAGCCTTTTCTAGCTGGGCTTTGGAACGGGATTCTTTTTTTGTTTTGCCAATCTCTGTTTATCCTACTTCAATCTGGCGAGACACTTTCACTTTCTCTTCCACCACCTTCGGCAGTTCAACAGTCAGCACACCGTGTTCCACCTTGGCCGAGATGTCTTCCTTTTTCACGTCGTCTGGCAAAATCAGCGTCTGCTCATACTTTGAGTAGCTGAACTCGCGGCGCAGGTAGCGCGTGGTCTTGTCTTCCTCCTTATGCTCCTGCTTTTGCTCCATCTTGATAACCAGGTTACCCTCGTCGTTGATGTGTACATTGAAGTCCTCCTTCTTCATGCCCGGGGCTGCCAGCTCTACGGTATAAGCCTTATCCGACTCTTTCACGTTGATAGCAGGAGCTGTGGCGCTCACTTTCGGCAGATAGTCTGTATCAAACAGATCGTTGAACACTGCAGGAATCCAGTTGTTACTTCTCATCATTGGCATCATAATTGTTACCTCCTGATTCTATTTTTATTAGTTATACATGTTTGTTTTCTCTTTGATTGCCTTGCGGCTTTCACTAATCGTATAAGCAACAAAGATGCCAAAGTGCATGTTTATGCCAAACTGTCACAAATATGCGTCAAAATGACACAATCCATATACTCAGATAGATGTCATAAGTTTGACGGCTTCGTCGATAGTGGACACCTCGGTGATGGTCATCAAGCGCTTGCCATTCTGTTCGCGGAACTGACAACGACGCGGATTCTGGGCCACAAAGTTCAGCAGTCGGTCGAAAGCCTCGCTCTGGTAAAAAGGACTGTCAGTGGAGGAAACGAAATGCATGGTCATCCGCTGCTGTTTCAGCACTATCTTTTCACAGCCCAGCGACTTGCCCAGTCGGCGCAGGGGCACCACCCGCATCAGTTCCTCGCCACAATGCGGCACAGGGCCGAAACGGTCTATCAGCCGCTTCCTGTATGCCGCTAACTGTTCGTCAGTCTGCAAGCCATCCAGTTCGCGGTAGAGCAACATGCGTTCAGAATCGCTGGGTACGTACTGGTCGGGGAAATAAAGTTCCAGGTCGCTGTCCAAGGAACAGTCGGAGACAAATGCCTCGCCGTTGTGCACCTTGCCAACCGGCAGAACCCTGCCCCCCACCTCTCGCGGGGCTTCTTCATTCCTAAGTTCCACCACGGCCTGCTGCAGGATCTTCACATAGGTCTCATAGCCCAAATCGGCAATGAAGCCCGACTGTTCGGCACCCAGCAAGTTGCCGGCCCCTCGGATGTCGAGGTCCTGCATGGCAATATGTATGCCGGAGCCCAAGTCGCTGAAATTCTCCAGGGCCTCCAAGCGGCGGCGACTCTCCACTGGCAGGTCGGCCAAGGGCGGCGCCAGCAGATAGCAGAAGGCCTTGCGGTTGCTGCGCCCCACTCGGCCACGCATCTGATGCAGGTCGCTCAGTCCGAAGCGGTTGGCACCATTGATGATGATGGTATTGGCATTGGGGATATCGATACCATTCTCTATGATGGTCGTCGAGAGCAGCACATCGTAATCGTAGTTCTGGAAGTCGAAGATAACCCGCTCCAGCTCCTCGGGCTTCATCTGTCCGTGTCCTACAGCCACACGGGCATCGGGCACGTATTTCTCAATCATCTCCTTGATGCGCTGCAGGTCGTTGATGCGCGGATTGACAAAATACACCTGTCCGTTGCGCGACATCTCGAAATTGATGGCATCGCTCACGATTTCGGGACTCAGCGTATGGATCTCTGTCTGTATGGGATAGCGGTTGGGGGGTGGGGTCTGTATGATTGTCAGGTCGCGGGCACCCACCAGCGAAAACTGCAACGTGCGCGGGATGGGCGTTGCCGACATGGTCAGCGTATCGATATTGGTCTTCAACTGGCGCAATTTCTCTTTGGTAGACACGCCGAATTTCTGCTCCTCATCGATGATGAGCAGTCCCAGGTCCTTAAATTTCACCGACTTGCCGATGAGTTTATGTGTACCTATTATAATATCTATCTTACCATCGGACAGGTCTTTCAGGATGGCACTGGTCTGTTTGGCCGTACGCGCCCTCGACAGATATTCCACCCTGACGGGCAGGTCTTTCAGTCGACCGGAGAAAGTCTGGTAGTGCTGATAGGCCAATACCGTGGTAGGCACCAGTACTGCCACCTGCTTGGAGTCGCAGGCCGCCTTGAAGGCAGCGCGTACCGCCACCTCGGTCTTACCGAAGCCCACATCGCCACACACCAGGCGGTCCATGGGCCGCGCCTGTTCCATATCGGCCTTCACGTCGTTGGTAGCCTTCAACTGGTCGGGGGTGTCCTCATAGAGGAACGAAGCCTCCAATTCATGCTGCATGAAGGTATCGGCCGAGAATGCGAACCCCTTCTGCTGCCGACGGGCTGCATAGAGGCGTATCAAGTCACGGGCTATATCCTTCAGTTTCTGCTTGGTGCGCTCCTTCATGCGTTCCCACTGCCCCGTGCCCAAGTGAGACAGTCGCGGCGGCTCGCTGCCATCCTGCGACTTGTATTTCGATACCTTATAGAGCGAGTGGATAGAGACATAGATAGAACCTCCGCCCTCATACATGATCTTGATCATTTCCTGATAGCCGTCGCCCTGCGGCATCCTGACAAGTCCGCCAAATTTGCCAATGCCATGATCAATATGTACCACATAGTCGCCCACCTCAAACTGCTGTATTTCCTTCAGTGTCAGCGCCACCTTGCCTGAGCGGGCCTTGTCGGAGCGCAGGCTGTATTTATGGAAGCGGTCAAATATCTGGTGGTCGGTAAACACACACATTTTCAGGTCGTTGTCGGCAAAGCCCTCGTGTAGGGTTCTTTCGACAGGAGAAAAGTCGATTCGCCGCCCCTTTGCCTCTTGCCCTTCTCCACCAAATATTTCCTTTAGTCGGTCTAGCTGTTTCGTACTATCGGCCAAGATGTACAGTTGGTAGCCGTCAGTCAGGTAATGTTCAAGCGACTGGTGCAACAGGTCGAAATTCTTGTGGAACTGCGGCTGTGGTGAAATACTGAAGGTGACGGTGGCATCAGGCACACCAACAGGACGATGTCCTATCTCCACACGACGGAAGCCTGCTACTTCACGGCTGAACAGTTGTCCGCTGATGAGCTGGCACTCTTTGTTCATCTCGTGCATGATGGCCTGCTGCTCCTGTTCCGTGGCCCCCTCCATGCGTTCCTGCATGGCTTGTTGCGAGAAGCCTTCCTGGTAGATGCGGTCAACAGCGTCACGCACATACAGCATGTCTTTCACAACCAGCATAGTGTCTGTCGGCAGAAAGGAAAAGAACGGCACCTTCTCTGCTTCTGTCAAACCCAGTTCGGGCACCACTTCTATCCGGTCACACTTGTCCTTCGACAGCTGCGTCTCCACCTCGAAGGTACGTATGCTGTCAATATCGTCGCCGAAAAAGTCAACACGGAATGGCAATTCGCTACTATAGGAATAGACATCCAGAATGCTGCCCCGCAGAGCAAACTGACCGGGCTCATAGACATAGTCCACATCGCGGAAGCCCAGATTGCGGAGGCTTTGCGTCAGCGTATCCACTTCTACCGTCTGTCCCACTTCCAGTGTTATCAACCGTTCGTCCAGCTGCGTTTGCGAAATCACCAGCTCGGCAATGGCTTCAGGATAGGACACCAGAAAGAGCTGAGAGGCATGAGGTGAAAGCCGGGCCAACACTTCAGTGCGCAGAATCTCACTGGCCGCATCACGCTGTCCGTATTTTACGGCACGACGATAGCTCGATGGAAAGAAGAGAACCTGCCGGTCGCCCAGCAACTGCACTAAATCATGGTAGAAATAGCCTGCCTCTTCAGCATCCTGGAGGACAAAGAGCAGCGGAAACTTGCACTTTCCTGCTAAAGAGGCAAACAACATGGGGGCCGAGGAGGCCACGAGTCCGTCGAGAAAAAGTGAGCGTACCGACTTTTTCCCGATGGTTTCAGCCACCGCCTTCACACAGGTCGACGAGGCATACGTTTTCAGCAAATCCTGTATCTTCATACTAAATTGCTTGCAAAATTACAAAATAATTGTGAATTATCAGTTTCGTTTACCAATTATTTTGTATCTTTGCACTCACAACAAAAAGCAATATACAATTATGCACACAAGTGATAGCATTGTCATCATCCCGACCTATAACGAGAAGGAGAACATCGAGAAGATTATCCGGGCGGTCTTTGGTCTGGAGAAATGTTTCCACATCCTGATCATCGACGACGGTTCTCCTGATGGTACTGCGGCTATCGTCAAAGGACTGATGGCAGCAGAGTTCGCCGACCGGCTGTTCATGGTGGAACGTAGCGGCAAACTGGGACTGGGCACGGCATATATCACTGGATTCAAGTGGGCCTTGGAACGTGACTATCAGTACGTCTTCGAGATGGATGCCGACTTCAGCCACGACCCCAACGACCTGCCGCGTCTCTACAGTGCCTGTGCTGACGAAGGATATGATGTGGCCATCGGCTCGCGCTACATCTCTGGTGTCAATGTAGTCAACTGGCCCATCGGACGTGTGCTCATGTCATACTTTGCCTCGAAATACGTGCAGTTTGTCACAGGCTTCAAGGTTCACGACACTACGGCAGGTTTCAAGTGCTACAAGCGTCGCGTGCTGAAAACCATCGAACTGGACAAGATTCGCTTCAAGGGCTATGGTTTCCAGATTGAGATGAAATTTACGGCCTACAAGATAGGATTCAAGATCAAGGAGGTGCCCGTCATCTTCGTCAACCGTCGCGAAGGGGTCAGCAAGATGTCAGGCGGCATCTTCGGTGAAGCATTCTTTGGAGTCATGCGTCTCCGCTGGGATGGTTGGACGAGGAAATATCCTCAGATTACTGATTAGACATCGGAGGAGTTATTGGTCGGGATTCTCAACAAATCCCTGATACTCCGGAGCCAATGCTGACATGACCAAGTCGTAGGCTTGGTTCATGGTGGCTTGTACGTTTTGCGCGCCCTGGCCTACGGGATAGATGGGCTGGTGAATGGTCAGCGACAACGGATGCCAGTTGGCAAAATGCCAGTCGCGCATACGGGGCATAATGTCGAACGAGCCGTTAATAGTCAGCGGCACCACGGGTAGCTGCAGTTCATCAGCCAGGGCAAAGGCTCCCTTCTTGAAGGCCCCCATGTGACCCGTAAACGAGCGGGCTCCTTCAGGAAACACCACCACACTGCAGTTGCCCGTCTCCAGAATATGGCGTGCAGCCTCATAGGTACGGCGCACCTTCCCCACCCCCCGCCTGTCGACCATAATCTGATGCGACTTTCTGCAAGCATAGCCCACGAAGGGTATTTTGTTCAGCTGATGCTTCATCATCCATTTGAAGTTTCGCCCCAGATAGCCATAGATGAGGAAAATGTCGAAAGCACCCTGATGATTGGCCACGAAGACATACGACTGGTTGGGTTCCAGATTCTCCCTTCCCTCCACCTTGACCGGCAACAGGAAGACACGGGTAATGACCCGGGCCCACCAGCGCCCGGGGTAATAGCCCCAATAGTGGCCGTCGCCTATGGTGCAGCCAAGGCCAACGAGAATGGCTGTCCAGATGGTCATCAAGATGGTGACAGGAACTGCGATGACGAGCTGATAGATACGGTACAGATATTTCATGCTATAAACTTGACGATTTCCTTAAAGTAATGACAACTATTTCACCGGGCATGTTCAGACGAAACGGAATGAGGCTCCCCAAACCCGTAGAGACAAAGAGCGCCCGCTTGCCCTCGTAGGCAAAGCCCCGCCACTCATCATAGGTTAACGAGGCCGGCGACCAGCCGAAAAGCGAGAACTGTCCCCCATGGGTATGACCGCTAAGGGTCAGTTGGGCATGACATTCGGGAAGGATTTTCTCGCGCCAAGCAGTAGGGTCGTGTTGCAGCATGACGACAAAGGCTGCTGAGCCGACGCCCTGCATGGTTTTCCTGACATCACCACGGCGTGGCATTCGCTTCAGAGTGCCCCAGTTTTCCATACCTGCTATCACGATAGAGTCGGAATCACGACGCACCACCTGATGTTGATTGGCCAGCAGTCTCCAGCCTGCCTGCTGCTCGTATTGTCTCGTCAGCTTCTCACATTTCGCCTTGGTAGCCTCATCGCAGTCAAGATAAGTGGGATAGTCATGATTGCCCAGCACACTGAACACCCCATCCCGGGCATGCAGCTGACGAAGGATGGAGAGCTGGGGGCGCAGCTCATCGGGATGCAAATTCTCCAGGTCGCCGGTAAAGACGATGGCATCGGCCCCTTGGACATTAATGCTGTCAACGGCACGTTGCAACAGCCACTGGCGGCTGCCACCGAAAGAACCCACATGGGCATCGCTGAACTGAACGATGCAATAGCCGTCGAATGATGCGGGCAAATCGCGGCTGACGTATTCTATGTGACGTACTTCCAGTTGCTGGAAGCCCACAAGATAGCCGTAGAGTACCACCCCCCATATCAACAGGGTACTTACCAAGGCGGTTTGTCGCCAGTAGCGGCGGGGCATGAGCCAACGGCATAACAACGAGAACAGCAATGGAACGACAACGAGTCCCATCAGAAAGAAAAACGGTATAGCGTAGCGGGCAATCATATCAAGTTGAGAGTTGGAAGTTGAATGTTTAAAGATGTGAGTATAGGAATTTACGCATGACCTCCAATGGCAGGCCGCGGCGACGAGCATAGTCCTCCAGCTGGTCTTCGCCTATCCTGCCAATATTGAAATAGCGAGCCTGAGGATGAGCCATCATCAGTCCCGACACACTGGCATGGGGCTTCATGGCGCCGCTCTCTGTGAGACGGATGCCTATCTGGTGCAGTCCTATCAATTCGTCAATCAGAAAATTGAAACTGGTGTCTGGCAGCGAGGGATAGCCCACAGCAGGACGGATGCCCTGAAACCGTTCCACATGCAATTGCTCTATGGACAAGTGCTCATCGGGGGCATATCCCCAATACTGTCTGCGTACCGCCTCATGAAGTTTCTCCGCCGTGGCCTCGGCCAACCGATCTGCCAGCAGCTGCACCATCATCTTCTGGTAGGGGTCGGCATCAAAGTCGCACTCCAGTCCATAATCTGCGGAAGTGGCAAAAAGGCCAAGCATGGACATCTCCCGAGACTGACGGGGACCCGGGGCTATGAAATCAGCCAGGCAGAGACATTCCGAACCGGGCTGCTGCTGCCGGAGGAAGGGCAACCGCTTCCCACAGACCACTACGTCGTCGCCCTCACTATATGCTTCGAAAAGTTCAAAGAGCGCATGGCACCGATAGCGGCCTTGAAGGATTGCCAAGACATGCTCAGCTTCGGTGCACAGCTTCTGCTTCTCTGCCTCAGGTTTATTATGCATTCCCCAGGCATAGAAGAAATAGTCCCAGTTGATATAGGGCTGAATGTCAATGATGTCGTAGTCAATTCTCATGACAGAAACGGATTTCCTCACCAGCACGTTCTGCCGTCACCCTGTTGTCAGCATATACCGTATGACCATTGCAGAGCGTACACACAACCTTCCAATGGAAAGTATGGCCCTCTAGCGGACTCCACTTGCACTTGCTTTCTATCAAGTCGCGTGTTACCGTCCAGGGACTCTTCGGGCGGACGATGGCTATGTCAGCACAATAGCCCTTACGCAAAAAACCTCGCTGCAGGACGCCGAACAGACGGGCGGGGTTATGGCACATCAGTTCCACCAAGCGCTCTATCTTCAGCACGCCCTCGTCTACCAACTGCAACATGGCCGGCAAAGAGAACTGTATCATGGGCATACCCGACACAGCTTTTGCGCAGCCTCCTAACTTCTGAGAGAACAAATGCGGAGCATGGTCGGTACCAATCACGGCTATGCGGCCATCAGTGAGTGCCTGGCGCAGCATAAACTGGTCGACAGGGGTCTTGATGGCCGGATTCACCTTGATACGTGCCCCTAATCGCTCGTGGTCGAGCTGGCTGAAGAGCAGGTAGCCTACACAGGCTTCTGCGGTAATACGCGAAAGGCTATTATACGGTTCGAAAAGTTCCAGTTCCTCTGCAGTAGAGACATGAGCTATATGCAGGCGGGTTCCGAACTTTCTTGCTAATTCCACGGCTTTGCGCGTAGAGGTCAGGCAGGCTTCTTCACTTCGTATCATAGCATGGAGGCTCACTGGAGGGTCTTCGCCCCAAGCCTCCTGGGCTGCTGCCATATTGCGACTGATGATGTCGGTGTCCTCGCAATGCACCATCAGTGGAAGCTTACAGGTGGAGAATATGCGCTCCAGGGACTGTTGCCGGTCTACCAGCATATTGCCCGTTGACGACCCCATAAAGAGCTTGATGCCTGGTATCCGGTTTCCGTCCAATCGGGTGAAGGTGTCGGCATTATCGTTAGTGGCTCCATAGAAAAAGGAGTAGTTGACACAGCTTTTCTGACGCGCTAAGGCAAACTTCTCTTCCAAAGCCTCCGGAGTAGTAGTCTGCGGAACACAGTTGGGCATGTCAAAATAAGAGGTGACACCACCTGCGGCGGCAGCACGGCTTTCACTTTCCATGTCGGCTTTCTCGGTCAAACCCGGTTCACGGAAATGAACATGGTCATCAATGACACCCGGCAAAACGTAACAGCCCGAAGCATCAATCGTTTCATCGAATGATGCTTCGGGCTGCTCTTTGGCAATCTCCACGATAATGCCGTCTTCTATGACTATCGAGCCTATGAACGTGCGCCCCTCATTGACGATACGTCCTCCCTTTATCAGCGTCTTCATGGTTGTCTGTTTTGAGGCACGGTGGTCAGGGGCGATGGCGTTGCCTTCAACAAAGAGTCTGGCTGCTGGGGCTGCTGGCCAGCCACCTCGTCCAATCCGTTCATGCGCTGCTCGTTCTCCTGAGCAGCCCTATAGTAATCTTTGACAAAGGGGTCGTTCTTGAAATGCTGAGTAGCCTTCGACATGATATATTCTATCTGCGGAGTCAATATGGGATAACGGTACTGGCCGGCTATCATCATGAAGACACCGGGACCCAGCACATTGTCGAAATTAGCCTCGATGAACTTAGTGACCAGTTCATCTTCCTCTGCCGCTATGCGCGAGGCCTCTGTATTCAGTTGCTCGGCAATCACGTTTTCATTGATGCCCTCCAGTATCATCTGGTTCTGGCGGTGCTCCAGTTCATTCATCTGACTGATTAACTGGTCGTGCTTGTCAATGAACTTGTAGAGGGTATCGTTTAGCGGTGTACCCACGACGCTATGACCGGTCGGGTCGATTTTCACAGAAATCTCGCCCTCTTCCAAGACGACAGGCATAATGCTCTCATCATCCATGAAGAGATTGGCCAGACGTACCGTGTCCAAGAGACCGGCAAAATGGAATTCACCGTGCACCACGTCACAGGAGTCGATGTTTTTCACCTCACCCGACTTCAATGCCCTCAGATAGAGTTTGCTGCCATCCAGAGCCGTCACCGACGTGGAGCCCTGAACATTATAAGAACTGGCGCATGATGTCAGTACCATCATGATGGAACATGCATATAGAATTTTGTTCATAGTCATCTGCATAATATCACTTTTTTCACGGCAAATGTACAACGATATATCGAAATAAGAAAAAATATTTGCGCAATTTAAAACATTTGCGCAATTATTTAGCATTATTTTGCCTCTTTTTCCAATTCGTTAGCAATTCTATGGCCCGTATACAGTTGTAAAATGGCAGCAACCAAGAGAACGACAATCCAGTTATTATGGACGTACTTGATGTAAGAAAGGTAGCCTAAGCCAAGAAAATTATGTTCATTGGCAAACATCAGCAATGCTGCCACAAGAAAAAGCGCATCGCTCAGCAACATCATGCGGCGCAAACGGCGTACCACGAAGTTCCGGCCGCTATAACTCTGGCGCATCTGCATGGCTGCAAACAACAATGCCCCCGGAGCAAACACATAAGGTGCCCACCACTGCAGGAACAGGCTGGCACCGGCACCGACAACCATCAAAAGGCCTCCAAGCAACAACAAGCCCACCTCTACACTATTGAGCTGCTTCATCGGGCCACATCTGTTTGATTGGTTCCATTGTCATCACTAAGCACGAAAATATCCTCGTCATCGGCTTTCATAAAATAGCGTTCGCGGGCTATCTTCTGCATCGCCCTAGGATCGCTGTCAAGCATACGAATCTGCTTCTGGTTGTTATCATTCTGCTCAGTGTACATCCGGATTTCATCTTCCAGTTCACTGATGCGTTGCTTGTTCCGCAAATGATTCCATACACTGTTCTCATCGACAAATCCAATGAGTACTACTGCCAGCAACGCAACAACGACATATTTCAGCGCCTTGATATGATAGACGCGCAGCAGGAAGTTCTTTAACTTTTTCATGATGATTTTCCTATTTTGCTGCAAAGTTACAAATATATTTTCTTATTCCCCTCTTTTTTTTGTTTTTTTATTCCTTAATTCTTTTATCTTCTTAATTATTTTTATTACCTTTGCCGTGAAATTATCAAAACGACTATGGAAGAATATATTGTTTCAGCGCGAAAATACCGCCCCACCTCGTTTGACACCGTAGTGGGACAACAGGCACTGACCACAACACTGAAAAACGCCGTAAGAAGCGGGAAACTGGCCCATGCCTACCTGTTCTGCGGTCCACGTGGTGTCGGAAAGACAACCTGTGCCCGTATTTTCGCCAAAGCCATCAACTGCCTGACTCCGACAGCCGAAGGTGAGGCCTGCGGCCATTGTGAATCCTGTCAGGCGTTCAACGAACAGCGTTCCTTCAATATTTTCGAGCTTGATGCCGCCTCCAACAATTCCGTGGAGCACATCAAGACGCTGATGGAACAGACGCGCATCCCGCCGCAGGTAGGCAAGTACAAGGTGTTTATCATCGACGAGGTACACATGCTGTCTACGGCTGCCTTCAATGCTTTCCTGAAGACACTGGAGGAGCCACCCGCACATGTCATCTTCATTCTCGCCACCACGGAGAAACACAAGATTCTGCCCACCATTCTGAGCCGCTGTCAGATTTACGACTTTGAGCGCATGACTGTCCGCAACACCATTGAGCACCTGAAGTCAGTGGCTGAACGCGAGGGAATACAATATGAAGAGCAGGCACTGGCCGTCATTGCCGAGAAAGCCGACGGCGGTATGCGCGACGCTTTGTCCATTTTCGACCAGGCGGCCTCTTTCTGTCAGGGAAACATCACCTACCAGAAAGTTATTGAAGACCTTAACGTGCTTGATGCAGAAAACTATTTCCAGATAATCGACCTTTCTGTTGACAATAAGGTGACCGACATCATGGTATTGCTCAATGGCATCATCAACAAAGGATTCGATGCCGGCCTGCTTATCCAGGGACTGGCCCGCCACGTGCGCAACGTACTGATGGCCCGCGACGAACAGACACTGCCCCTGCTTGAAGTGAGCGATCAGCAGCGCGAGCGCTACCAGCAACAGGCCAAGAAATGTCCTGTTCCATTCCTATACAAGGCCCTTCAGCTAATGAACCAGTGCGACATCAACTACCGCCAGTCAAGCAACAAGCGGCTGCTGGTGGAACTGACACTTATCGAGATAGCACAAATCACCCAGCCCGACGAGGGGCCGGCCAGTGGGCGTAAGCCCAGAAGACTGAAATCCCTGTTTAAGCAACTGGTGCAGCAGCCTCAGCCCCAGAAAGCAGCCCCACAGGTAGCTGCGGCTGAGCCTGCCAAGCACCAACCTACCCAACCTACCCAACCTACCCAACCTACCACCACCTACAACCCCGCCACGCGCCCTCAGCTAAAAGACGCCATGGGCTTCTCATGGAAAAACCTACTCAACCAAAACAAGCAAAAGTCAAAGATTAACATCATCCCTGGAACGCTGGATGCCAATGACCCCAACGTTGCCAACAAGGAAACTGACACATCCTTCTCCCAACAAGACCTGGAGCTGCAGTGGATGTCCATGTGCAACCGAATGCCTCAGAAACTGAGCGGCATTGCTTCGCGCATGAAGAACATGAACCCCGTAATAACCGACTTCCCCCACGTTGAAGTGGTGGTGGACAACCAACTGGCTATGGAACAGATGCAGGAAATCAAGGGCAGCATTGTCAATACCCTGAAGCTCTATCTGCACAACAAGGACATCACGCTTTCCATGCGCGTGGCAGAGCATAACGAACAAGAGCGAATCCTGACCCGCCGCGAACAATACGAACTGATGGAAAAAGAAAATCCCTCAATTGCTAAATTGAGGAATCTTCTTGACTTGCAGTTGGCATAACATGCCTGACATACTCCTTACTATTCCAAACGCTCAGATGAGTGTCATACCAAGTTCCTTGCATGCTGCACGCATATCGTCGGGCCAGATACTGGCCTGAATTTCGCCGATATGCCCCTTGTGCAAAAGCACCATACAAAGTCGGCTCTGACCAATACCGCCGCCTATGCTCAGCGGCAACTTGCCACTAAGCAGCCTCTGGTGGAAGTACAGCTTCTCGCGCTCCTCCTTACCCTCTAATTTCAACTGCCGCAAAAGTGACTCCCTGTCCACACGGATACCCATGGACGACAATTCAAACGAACGCCCCAAAATAGGATACCATATCAGGATGTCACCATTCAATCCCGCCAGGCCGTTTTCGCCCACCGTCGACCAGTCGTCATAGTCGGGGGCTCGTCCATCATGTTTTTCGCCGTTCGACAGTCTGCCGCCAATACCGATGATGAACACAGCCCCATAAGCCTCGCAGATAGCATCCTCGCGCTCTTTGGGAGTCTTGTCAGGATACATCTTCAACAGTTCCTCGGCATGGATAAACTTGATTTTCTCCGGCAGGAACGGTTTGATCTGGGGATATGTTTCACACGTCAGGTACTCCGTACGCCGAATGGCTGCATAGATGCGCTCCACCACGTTTTTCAGATAGGCTATCGTACGCTGTTCCTTGGTGATGACGGCCTCCCAGTCCCACTGGTCAACATACAGGGAATGCAGGTTGTCCAATTCCTCATCGGCCCGAATGGCATTCATGTCCGTATAGATACCATAGCCTGGCTCTATCTGATATTCTGCCAACGACAGACGCTTCCATTTCGCCAGCGAATGTACCACTTCCGCCCTGGCATCATCCAAATCCTTGATAGGGAACGACACGGCCCGTTCCACACCGTTCAGGTCGTCGTTGATGCCTAAGCCCTGCAACACAAACAGGGGAGCCGTCACGCGGCGCAGCCGCAACTCCGTAGATATATTCTGTTGGAAGAACTCCTTAATCAGTTTGATGCCCTGCTCTGTCTGCTTCATGTCGAGCAGTGGCTGATAATCAATTGGTTTAATCAGTTGACTCATTGAATTAATGCTATTTATGAATACGCCATTTACAATATTTGCGTGCAAAGGTACTATTTTTATATTAAAACGCAAGCAAAATCGGAAAGATTTTTGCAAAATGACAGCATTTTCTTGATTTTTGCTAGCATTTTGCAAGAAAAGTCACTTTCTCAAAAGCGGAAACCGATGGAAGTATTTACAAGACAGTCGTTGATGCTGCCGTCGCCCCCCTTGCTGTGGCAATAGCGGAAAAGTGGGGTATTGACAGATTAAATCTTGTTGATGTCCACATAGCCGTGCATGACGGCATAGATAGTTAGTGCCGATACAGACTTCATGCCCAACTTGTCCATGATGTTCTTGCGGTGAGTGACAACGGTGGCCAAACCTATGTTGAGCCGGTCGGCAATCTCCTTGTTGATATAGCCCCGGACGATGAGCGACATCACCTCAATCTCTCGGTCGGTCAGAATCTTCTGTTGCAGCACTTGCGGCATGGGAGGCAGGTTGCGTCCTCCTCTGTGGGCATATTGATGGAGCATCAGCAGTTGGTGGATGAGCTGTTGTTCGGGCTGGTTGATGCACAGAGAGTGGAATTCGCGCAGTTGTGAGGTCTCGCCGGCAGAAAGTGTTAGTACAATGGTCTTATGCTGCCGTTCTGTGAAGAATGTACGATTACTCAGCACGATATCCATGGAAACGAAGAAGTGAGCATACTGGTCAGCTCCGTTGAACTCCAGTTCACGGAACGTGCCGTACGTATCGACCGTCATGATGGGCAACACGTTCTGCAGAATCTGTTTCAGCCCTAATACCGCCAGTGTATTGGGGTCGATGATAGCCACTTTAGGCCTGCCTTGCATCTTCCTTTCCATAAGCGGGTGCAAAGGTAAAACAAAAATCTGAGATAACCAAATAATACGCTCGATTTAGAAGTTTATTGCAAAATAAGGCGGGGTTACAGCTTCACACTGCTGATATCCACCAGGCCATTGACGATGGCGTAGATAGTGAGACCGGCAGGAGAGTGAATCTGCAGTTTGCGGGCTATATTGCGTCGGTGCGTGATGACGGTATTGATAGAGATGCACAGATGGTCGGCAATTTCCTTGTTCTGCATACCCTGCACCACGCCGATGACGACATCGCGCTCTCTGTCGCTGAGGGTGTCGGCAGCATCGGAGCCTCCCTTGAATACCATGCTGGAGATGTTCTTCGTAACGTCGCTCTGTTTGGTCAGCTGCTCCAGACGGCGGATGGCAGGGGCAAAAATGTGGTCTTCCACCTCTGCGTGCTGTCGCAGCCACTCCTCATTATTATAAATATCATAGAGGGTGGCCGTCAACTTGTTGTTGCGGTGGGCATCGGCAGGCAGATACTTGATAATCATGAGTTTCAATTCCCGCAATTTCTTGTCGGCACTCTCGTGATGCTTCGAGAATGTCTCGATGTTGTAGTCGTTCAGGGGATGTCCGTCGATGAGTGACTGCACATAGGGAAAGAGGGTCTTCTCCTCATACTTCATGTGGCGGCGAATCTCCTGGGCATACTCATCGTAGAACTTCATAATCAGGCGCCCCAGTTGGTCGCCGTCGCTGATGCTCTCTTGCAGTTCGCGGCGGATGAAGGGCAGCTGGAAATCCAGGTAATAGGCATGGCTGGCCTTCAGGTAGTGCAGCAGCGTGGGCACGCTGATTTGCTCGTCATCCTCATAGTTGGTGAAGTCGTTGATGGTGAAATTCACCACAGCCAGAAAGGTGTAGGTATCTACGCCATTCATTTCGCAGGTCTCGCTGACGGTCTTGTCGCCAAAGCCGAGGTTGATGCCGAAGGAGCCCAGGGCCTGCAGCACACTATAGTTATCCTTGATAAGTGTAATCATCTTATCAGTGGGTTCGTACATCTTCAGATTCTTCATACTTGAAAAATTTGCTGCAAAGTTACTGAATTCTGATGAAACATGCAATAGTTTCTGGGGAATTTCATAATTTTTGAGTATTGCACAAGTCAACAAATCAGAATACCTTTGCAGCCGGATTTAAGAATTTTTGGAAAAAGAAATGAAAAGATTGTTTATTGGACTTATCACCCTAGCGGCCTGCAGCATTGCCAATGCACAGGTCAGCGCTGGCGACAGTGTGATGAACCATGTGAAGGGGAACCGTTTCTCGATTGGCGGCTATGGCGAGGCCGTATATTCGCGCAATTACTACAGCGACCACGTAAGCCGCTATTCCCAGCCTGAGATGCATAAGAACGACCCCTCGCACGGACGTTTCGACATCCCCCATGCCGTCATCTACTTAGGTTATGATTTCGGCAAAGGCTGGTCAGTAGGTACCGAGGTGGAGTTTGAACACGGCGGTACGGGTATCGCCTACGAAAAGGAAGACGAGGAAGGCGGCGAATGGGAACAGGAGACCGAGAAGGGCGGCGAGGTGGAACTGGAGCAGTTCTGGCTGCAGAAGTCGTTTGCACGGTGGGCCAACATCCGCGCCGGACACATCGTGGTACCTGTCGGGCTCAATAACGCCCACCACGAGCCGCTCAACTTCTTTACCGTCTACCGTCCGGAGGGCGAGAACACCATCATGCCTTCCACCTGGCATCAGACGGGAGTATCCTTCTGGGGCTATTACGGCGACTTCCGCTACGAGGCACAGTTTCTGGCCGGTCTGAATGCCGACAACTTCACCAACACGGGGTGGATTCACAAGGGCCACAAGTCGTCGACGGAGTTTGACGTGGCCAACAAGTATGCCGTAGCCCTGCGCGTGGACAACTACAGCATCCCCGGCCTGCGCATCGGACTGAGCGGCTATTACGGTCACAGCATCGGCAACACCTATCCCAACGATGCCAACGGAGCCGGTGCAACCTATAATGGCAAGGTGGTCATCGGCGCCATCGACTTCACCTACAATGCCCACAACTGGATTGTTCGCGGCCAGGCTGACTATGGCTATCTGGGCGATGCTGAACAGCTGAAATACATGTACAACCGCCTGAATTCCAAGTCGCCCTACAAGCACTCGGCCTTCGTCAGCAGCCATGCCTACGCTGTGGGCATCGAGGCGGGCTACGATATTTTCTCACAGATACCACAGCTGCGACAGGACCATCAGAAGCTCTATGTCTTCGGTCGCTACGAAGCCTACAATCCTTACGCCAGTCAGACAAAAGGTACTGCCTACGACTATAAAGCCGTGAAGCGTATGGCACTGGGTGTCAACTACTACCCGCTTCCCCAGATTGCCGTCAAGGCAGAGTTCTCGAAGCGTTTCCTGAAGAGCCTCTATAACGACGAGCCTGCCTTGAACATCGGCGTGGCATACGAAGGATTCTTCCTGTAAAAAACAGAACAGACAATAACCACATAATTCATTAAATAATTAAATAATAACAACAACACAATGAAGAAGTATTTCAATTTAGCTGCAGCCCTGATGATGGGCTTGGCATTCACTGCCTGTAGCAGCAGCGACGACAACGACAACAACACTGACAACAACACTGACAACGGTTCTACCATTGTCGACAGTCCTAAGTACAAGGATCGCACCTATGGTAACAATGCCATCGATGCCTGTGGCAATGTAGTGAAGAACCTCGTCAGCGCCAACAGCCTCATTGCCCAGGCCCAACTCACGGCAGAGCAGGAGAGCTACCTGCGCCAGGTGCTCAGCAATCTGGTGGGCAACGTCATCGTGCCTACCTACACCAAGCTGGCCAACGACGTGGAGGACTTGGAGAAGACACTGAACGGACTGACCGTCGGCACCATTACACAGACCCAGATCAACACCGCCTGCCAGGACTTCAAGCAAGCCCGCGAGAACTGGGAGCGTTCGGAGGCCTTTCTGATGGGTGCTGCTTCTGACTTCGACATCGACCCCACCATCGACTCATGGCCTCTGAACCGTTCACTGCTGCTGAGCTATTTCAACAACGGCATGAACGCCGAGATGCTAGAGGATGCCACCATACTGGGTTTCCACGCCCTGGAGTTCATCCTCTTCCGCGATGGTCAGCCGCGCAAGGTGGCCGAGTTGCAAGCCAACGACACCTACAAGGGTTTCGAGAAGATTACCGGTGCCCAGGAGCTGAAGTATGCCCAGACCATCTGCACCCTGCTGAAGCAGCGCTGCTTCCAGCTACAGGTGGCTTGGGAGGGTTCTACCGCTGCCAATGCCAGCCGTCTGAACATCGTCAGACAAGCCGGACTTGAATACACCACTGAGAACGGCCTGAGTTATGGCGACAACCTGACCTCTGCCGGCCAGAACACGCTGAGCACCTTCACCAGTCTGCAGGATGCCATTGCCCAGGTGCTGAGCGACGACGAAGGCTCATGTGTAGGTATTGCCAACGAGGTGGGTACCGCCAAGATTGCCAATCCCTTCAGCAATGGCGACATCTCGTATGTAGAGTCACCCTACAGCTACAACTCTATAACCGATTTCCAGGACAACATCCGCAGCATTCGCAACGTATGGTATGGCAGCACCGACGGCACTGCCGCTACGTACAGCTTTGCCAAGTTCTTCGTGGCTATCAACACCCCCGTCAGCGTGGAGCCGTCGTTCAACGATGCCATCACGAAGATTGGCACCATGCCGGCACCCTTCGTCAAGTACTGCAGCACCATCTGGGGCATCGAGTTCGTTGACGACAACGACTGGGAGGTTGATGAGTGATGAGTGAAAAGTGATGAGTGATGAGTGAAAAGTGAAAAAACAATGAAGATATGATTCAACAATCAAAACAAGCTCTTATCGGGCTGTTGGCATGCTTAAGCGTGCTGACAGCCTGTTCTGACAGTAAGGACGACAGCCTCAACTTAGGTACACTGACCCCCAGCGAGGATGTCTTCGGCAAAGCTAACGAAGTGTTTACCGCAGAGGAGTGGTATCCCGGCGGCGAACTGGGCACCACCCGTAATGCCAGCTATTCAGCCATCACGCCTGCTGCCGAACAAGCCGGCATGGAAGACGACTTCAACACCGGTGAAGACTTCTTCGAACACCTGTACACCTTCGACGTGGCTCCCCGCAAGGGACTGGGTCCGGCATGGGTACGCAACGGCTGCATAGCCTGTCACCCCTCCTACGGTCATGGCAAGCGCCAGACGGAATACCGCGCCAACACCATCGGCAACGGCTATCTGCTGGTTATCTACCATCCCAACGAGGCCTACACCGAGGACGGCGTGCGCTACACGACAGCCCCGTCCAGCTACATCAGCGAGGTGACGGGTATGCCCCAGACGCAGGCCATGTCACCCTTCAAGGCACCTATCGATGAAAACCAGATCAAGATAGAGTGGAAGGATGTGAAGCAGATGCCCAGCGGTCTGTCGATGACATTCCCCGACGGCGAGCCGTACAGCCTCATCTATCCGGAAGTGACCATCCCTGCCACTGCCTTCAACACCAGTCCCATACCTACTAATTATGAGGTACGACTGGAGTCTACCATCGGTGTCTATGGCACCGGCCTGATAGATGCTATCAGCGACGACGACATGCGCGAGCAGTACCGCCGGGAGGCACCTTACGTCGACCTGAACCCCGCCATGTGGGACAAGGAAGCCAACGATTTCGCCCCCACGGCCTACTATTCGGCAGCCTATAACGACACGAAAAGCCACAACAACGGCAAAGGCATCGTGAAGAAGTTCACCTACGCCATGACGCGTGGCTCACTGCAGGACGGTGCCGGCGCCAATGCCATCTGGAACATCACCAACGTCACCCGCAGCGACCGCCACTGGCTCTACAGCACCACCGCCTGGGCCCAGGCACAGAGCGAGGATGCCGAGGTCATCAGGTATATCAAGGAGAACGGACAGTCGCCGCTGAGCATACTGCACCCCTACTATGCCGACGGTACCGACGAGGGCATCAAGGCCCGTGTCTATGAGGTGCTCAACACGCCCAGCATCGCCTATGCCGGCACGTTCGAGAAGTATCTGCTGAACGACGAGTACTACAATGGCGAGGAGGAGATGACCGACAAGCAGTACTACCAGTTCATGCTGTGGCACCGCGGCCTGGCCGTGCCGGCAGCCCGTAATCTGAACGATGCCCAGGTGAAGCGCGGCAAGACGCTGTTCACCCAGATGGGCTGTGCCCAGTGTCACCGGCCGTCGTGGAAGACGGGAGCCGACGACATGTGGGTGGATGCCAGCACCAAGGCCTACGCTCAGAGCATCGGCAAAGACCCCGCCACCATGCTGCCGAAGTATCCCTATCAGGTCATCTGGCCTTATACCGACATGGTGCAGCACCGCCTGTTCATGGAGAACGACATCCGCACCGGTTGGTGCCGGACCACCCCGCTGTGGGGTCGCGGACTGAGCCGCCGCCTGACGGGTGCCGACGACAGGTTGCACGACTGCCGTGCCCGCAACGTCATCGAGGCCATCATGTGGCACGCCTACTCCAGGCAGTCCGACGGCTACCGTGCCGCCGCCCAGTTCTATCAGTTGCCCAAGGCCGACCGCGAGGCGGTAGTGAAATTCATTGAGTCCATCTAAGACATTGAACATTGA
>CAMOQW010000022.1 GCA_946623195.1 uncultured Prevotella sp. | reverse complement strand
AGGACTACGACGTGCGCCGCTATGCCTACTGGAGCGTGTTTGCCGGCAGCTGCGGGCATACCTACGGCCACAACGCCATCATGCAGATGCTGAAGCCGGGCTACCCGACGAGCTATGGCGATGCCGGCGACGTGAAGACCTGGTACCAGGCGCTGCACGACCCTGGTTTCTCGCAGATGCAATATCTGAAGCGGCTCATCCTGTCGTTCCCCTATTTTGAGCGCGTGGCCGACCAGAGCATTATCCAGGACAATGGCGAGAAATACAATCGACTGATAGCCACACGGGGCTCCGACTATCTCTTGGTTTATAACTACAATAACAACAACATGAAGCTTGACCTGACCAAGATCAGTGGCACGAAGAAGAACGTGTGGTGGATGACGGCGGCTACGGGCAAGCTGAAATACCTCGGCGAATACGACTCGAAGGTGCTCACCTTCCGCTATCATCCGCAGTCGGCCCGCGTGGAGGACGGCGTGCTTATTGCCATAGACAGCAGCAAGGACTATCTGAAGAAAGACCAGACTGAGCTGTCGCCCGACGGTTACAAGGCTAAAGAGAGAGACTTGAATGAATAGACTGCTTATCATCTTACTGCTGGGTGTGTTGTCGTTGACGACATCGGCGGCAAAAAAGAAGGAGGCAAAGACTGATGTCAGTGTGGGCTGCCTTCGCGTGGAAAACCTTGACAATCCGTTGGGCATCGATACTGCCGAGCCGCGCTTCTCGTGGCAAATAGGCAGTGACAAACAGAATGTTCTCCAGACGGCCTATCAGCTTATCGTCAGCGATGACAAGGGTGAGGTGTGGAATACGGGCCGCGTGGAGAGCGACCAGCAGTTGTGGATACGCTATGCCGGTAAACCGCTGATGAGCAATACGGCCTGCACTTGGAAGGTGAAGGTGTGGACTACCGCCGGAGAATCGGCATGGAGTGATGAGGCGCACTTCAGCATCGGACTGCTGAACGAGTCGAAATGGAAGGGGTACTGGATAGGATTGGAGAGCCTGCAGCCCGGCGAGGAGCGCGGTTTCCACACACGTCTGGCCGCCCGATATCTGAGGAAGGAGTTTGAACTTAAGCAGAAGACTATCAAGCGCGCCACGGCTTTCGTGGCCGGTCTGGGTCTCTATGAGTTCTACGTCAACGGCCAGCGCATCGGCCACGACGTGCTGACACCCGTTCCCAGCGACTACCGCAAGACCATCTATTATAACGCCTACGACATTACCAACGATCTTACTAACAACTCCCCTTCCTCACAGGGAGGGGTAAGGGGAGAGTCTGTCTGTCTCGGCATTGTCCTCGGCAACGGCCGCTACTTCCCCATGCAGCAGCACAAACCATACAAGATACACACGTTCGGTCTGCCTAAATGCCGCATCAACGTCATCGTGGAGTATGATGACGGCACCACCCAGTGCCTGCAGACCGATGACAAGGGTTGGAAGGTAACGGCCAGCGGACCGATTCGCAGCAATAATGAATACGACGGCGAGGAGTACGATGCCCGTATGGAACTGACGGGATGGGCGGAGGTGGGCTATGATGACAGCCAATGGATGAAGGCCGAGCGCACGGATATTCCACAGGCTTATCTGCGTAGTCAGATGACGCCAGGTATGACGGTACAGGCCATTCATCGGCCGACGAAGCCGCTGACAGGCCAGGCTGACACTTACGTCATCGACTTCGGCCAGAACATGGCGGGATGGGTGTCGCTGATGCCATACGGCAAAGCTGGCGACACCATCCGTGTGCGCTATGCCGAGAGGCTGAACGCTGACGGCACGCTCTATACGGAGAACCTGCGTAACGCACGCTCTACTGATGCCTACGTATGCAACGGGCAGGAGCCTGTTGCCAAAGAGTGGGACCACGACCGAGCCTGGCGTCCTACTTTTGTCTACCACGGTTTCCGCTATGTGGAGGTATCGGGCATCCGGGACCTCGATGCCAGACAGATAGTGGCTGAGGAGGTGTACGACGGCATTGCCGTCTTTAGGAAGAGCTTCATCAGTAGCGATACTATATTAAATAAGGTGGTGGAGAATGCCTGTCACGGCATTGCCGCCAACTACAAGGGCATGCCTGTGGACTGTCCGCAGCGCGACGAACGTCAGCCATGGCTGGGCGACCGAACGATGGGAAGTCTTGGCGAGAGCTTCGTGGCCCAGAACGAACGCCTCTACACCAAGTGGATGCGCGACATCTGCGAGGCCCAACGCACGGATGGCTGCATACCCGATGTGGCGCCGGCCTTCTGGAACTACTACTCCGACGATGTCACCTGGGCTGCCGCCTTGCCCTTCGGCTGCGACATGCTGTGGCGGCAGTTCGGCAACCGTGAGGCCATTGACCGCTCCTATCCCTACATTAAGAAGTGGGTGCACCACATCATCGACGAGTACAGCAAGGATGGCATCGTCCACTGCGGCAAGTACGGCGACTGGTGTGTACCACCCGAGTCGCTGGAACTCATCCACTCGCAGGACCCCGCACGTAAGACTGACGTATCGCTCATCTCCACGGCCTACATCATCCGTACCATGCAGCTCATGGAACAATGGGGCTGCGAGGCCGACCACTGGAAGCCTCTGCGCGAGCAGATGACCGCCAGTTTCAACCGCCACTTCCTGACCGTAAAAAGGGGCACGTCGTTTCGCCCGGGTCATGTGCTCTATCCCGACAGTGTCTTTTACGGCAACAACACCGCCACTGCCAACCTGCTGGCACTCTCGTTCGGCATCGTACCCGATGACTGCCGCCAGGAGGTGACAAAGAATGTGGTGGAGAACATCATCCTGAAGAACAATGCCCACGTGCCGTGCGGCGTCATCGGCATTTCATGGCTGCTGCGCGGCCTCAGCGATAACGGTTTCAGCGACATCGCCTACATGATAGCCACTCAGAAGAGCTATCCCTCCTGGGGATATATGGCCGAGAACGGCGCCACCACTACCTGGGAACTATGGAATGGCGACAAGGCCAGTCCTAAGATGAACAGCGGCAACCACGTGATGCTCCTGGGCGACCTGCTGACCTGGTGCTATCAGTATCTTGGCGGCATCAACCTCCCCAACCCCTCCCAAGGAGTGACTTCCATTGCCTATAAGCACATCGTACTGAAACCCGCCTTCGACATTCAGGGCTGTGAAGGCGCCAAGGCCACTTTCCATTCCCCCTACGGTGATGTCCATAGCGAATGGAAGAAGGTGCAGCGACACATCGACTGGCACGTTCTCATCCCCTGCAACACGACTGCCGACGTCTATCTGCCCGACGGAATGGTAAAAACCATTGGTTCAGGCAGCTACGACTTCTCCTGCGACATGCCCACGGCCAATGCCGCCATCGTGAAGGATGAATTCCTCTATACCCATGCATCCTTCCCTCAGTGCCACTCGGCCAGCATCGTAGAAACTCGAAAGGGCGACCTCGTCTGCACCTACTTCGGTGGCAAGCACGAGCGCAACCCTGACGTCTGCATCTGGGTGAGCATCAAGAAGAAGGGTTCCGACACATGGAGCCAGCCCATTCTGGCTGCCGACGGTGTCTTTAAACTGGGTACGGAATATGCGGAGATTGCCGGTATTACCCCTGAGAGCACCCCCGCCACGGAGGGTCCCGTATGTCGGGGCACAGCCTCTGCCAGCCACCGCCGCAAGGCCTGCTGGAATCCAGTCGTCACAGAGATGCCTAATGGCGAGCTGTGGCTTTTCTTCAAGATTGGCCTGAAGGTCAGCGATTGGACGGGTTGGCTCTGCAAGTCGAAGGACGGCGGCAAGACATGGAGCGACAAGGAGCCGCTGCCCAAGGGCTTCCTGGGCCCCGTCAAGAACAAACCTGAAATTATCAATGGCCGCCTGCTCTGTCCGTCGAGCACGGAGGACAACGGTTGGAAGTTCCACATGGAGATTTACGACATTGCCCGCAAGCAGTGGAAATACGTCGGTCCGGTCAAGGCCACTCTCGCCATGCGTACGGAAGACATGAAGTCTGCTGTGCCCGATGCTTCTTCGCCAGACAAGAAGGAGGACATCGAAGCTCCCGATGCCGGTGGCACTGCTGCTGCCGACGGTCGCCACCCCATTGACTGCATACAGCCCTCTATCCTCAAACTGAAGGACGGTCGTCTGCAGGTGCTGATGCGTACCCGCAACGGTAAGATAGGCACCTCGTTCTCCTCCGACGATGGCGACACCTGGACTGATGTTACTCTGCTCGATGTTCCCAACAACCAGTCGGGCACCGATGCCGTCACCCTCAACGACGGTCGCCATGTGCTTATCTACAACAACTTCGAGACGCTGCCCGCTACCAAGAAAGGCGTGCGCACACCGCTCTCAATAGCCATCAGCGACGACGGCACTCATTGGCGCCACGCCCTGACACTGGAAGACTCACCCATCAGCCAGTACTCCTACCCCAGCATCATTCAGGGGAACAACGGACATCTGTACTGCGTCTATACCTGGCGCCGCCTGCGGGTGGCCTTTAAAGAAATCGACCTTGGCAGGCTGCGCTAACAGAGCGCTTGCCTGCCAAGGCCGATGCCTTGATACATGGTCTTTATTGCCGGCCTCCCTTCAGCAGGAATGTCAGCAGGAAGCCGACCAGGAAGATGGTCATGGTGCCCAGCACAATGGCCAAGTAGGAATGCAGGTGGACACCGGGCAGGCTCCATAGGTCGGCCAGCGAAATCCAGGCAATGACGGCCACGCCGCAGATGCACCCCGCCAGGGCGGCCCAGCGGTTGATGCGCTGTGGAATACAGCCTAACAGGAACAGTCCGAGCATACCGCCTGAGAAGATGCTCGACAGCGTCCACCAGGCATCGATGATGCTCTCCACGCTGAGCATGGCGATGGCTACGATGGCTCCCAAGATGCCAACAGCGAAACTGCTAAGGCGCACCACGGCCAATTCTAACTTTTGGTGGCGGTGGTGGGCTTGCGGGTCGTGGTGGCACAGATGGTCTATCTCTGCCCGTGCCTTCAGGAAGAAGGGCCTCACGTAGTCGGTCAGTATGATGGTGGCGGCTGAGGTGACGCTGGTTGACACCGTGCTCATGCCAGCGGCAAAGATGGAGGCTATCAGCAGGCCGCGCAGTCCGACGGGTAGTCCGTTGACGATGAAGTAGGGGAACACGTAGTCGGGTTTTGCGGCAATGTCGGCAGGCAGTGTTGCCACGCCGGCCTCGTAATAGGCGTAGAGGGCAGTACCAATGAGAAAAAACAGGGCCGAGACGGGGATGAAGAGATAGCCTCCGAACAGGGCAGAGAACTTAGCGTCTTTGTCGGTCTTGGCGGCGTGGTAGCGCTGTACGTAGTTCTGGTCGATGCCATAGTTCTGCAGGTTGATGAAGATGCCGTAGATGAGGCATACCCAGAAGGTCGACGTGGTGAGGTCGCTGGTGAACTCGCCGAGCGAGAACTTGTTTCCCATGGGTGAGTTGGCTGCCAGCTCAAAGGTCTGCATGGGACCTTCAGGCATGGAAAACATCAGGATGGCCAGGCATAGAAGGGCTCCGCCAATCAGAATGATACCCTGGATGGCATCGGCCCAGATGACGGCCTTCAGTCCACCCATCATGGAGTAGATGATGATACCTATCGACGTGGCAATGATGACTACATGGAGGTTCCATCCCATCAGGATATACATTGGCACGGCCAGCAGATAGAGGATGCTGCCCATGCGGGCTATCTGTGTGAGCAGATAGCAGGCCGACGCATAGAGCCGGGCCCATGCTCCGAACTTCTCCTCCAAGAATGTATAGGCCGACACGGAACCGCTATGACGGTAGAACGGTACGAAATACTTGGCGGCGAAATAGCTGGCAATGGGGATGGACAGCGAGAAGACAAAGGCATTCCAGTCGGCAGCGAATGCCTTGCCGGGATAACCGATGTAGGAAATGCTGCTGACGTAGGTGGCGAAGATGCTCATGCCCACTACCCACCCGGGGATGCTGTGTCCCGCCGAGGTAAACTCGTCGGCACTGCTGCCCTTCTTGAAGAAGGAACAGCCGAACACCACAACACCTAACGTAAAGACGATGAAGATGATGAAGTCTATCAGATGCATAGCTTACCGTCTTTGATGGGCAGGGCTGACAGGGCCTGGCGAATCTTTTCACGTTCGGGGGCCTCGAACTTATAGAACGGTGAGGCCACGAAGTCGTCGTTGATGATGCCAAGCAGCGACAGGGCACACTTCAGACCCTTCAGGTAGCTGGAACCATGCTTGCCGGCGGTGTAGATGGTGGTGGATATCTGCATAATGAACTGCTGCAGCTTCAGGACGCGCTCGATGTCGTGGCTCTTGGCGGCATTGTACATGCCGACATATAGTTCCGGAAACATGTTGGCACCGCCGTTGATGCCACCGTCGCCGCCTAAGAGCACACACTCACCCGTAATCTCCTCAGGGCCTACGAGCATGGCAAAGTCGGGACGGTGCTGCATCTTGTACATGACCGACTGGAAGTAGACGGCATTGGCCGATGAGTCCTTGAAGCCTACTACCTGTTCGTTCCGGGCAATACGGGCCACCGTGTCGGGTGCAAAGCTCACCTTGACATGGCTGGGCATGTTATATAGGAAGACGGGTAGGGGCAACTGGGGCACCAGCTCCTCATAGAACTGAGCCAGTTCGGGCTGGCCGGTGGCGAAATAGTAGGGCGGAGCCGACACCACGCCATCGGCACCGCAGTCGGCAGCAACCTGGGCCAGTTTGATGCTCTCCACGATGCTGGTGTCGGTAATGCAGGCTAGCAGGGGCAGACGGCCTCTGTTGATGCGGCACGACTCCTTGATCATTTGCTTGCGCACGTTGTAGCTGAGGCTCTGCTCTTCGCCGGTCGTGCCCAGCACGAACAGGCCGTGGACACCGCCCTCAATGAGGTGTTCTATCAGCCGCTCTAAGCTTTCTACGTCGAGTGTCTCGTTGTCTACTAAGGGTGTCACGAGTGGGGGAATGATGCCACTCAAGGGTTTCTTGAAGTTTGTTTCCATAGTCTATTTCTTTCTTTTAGCTTGTTTGTTAGTTGCTGCTCTTGTTTGCTTTCGCGGCGCTCCTTTTCCTTGTTTCACGGCTTCTTCAAAGTGGTGATGCCCCTCGCCAACGCTCTCGGCATTCCGGCTGTAGGGCATGTAGACATCGGCAAAGCCGCCCTGCGGGATGTCAACTTCCATCGCGAAGCGCCCTCCTTCTATCTTCCAGGATAGTTTCACCATGCCGTGGGCAGTCTCCGCAGACCCCTTGCACCACGAAATGTCGCCCACGGGGTGGGGGGCAATCTCGATGAGTTGGCCGTTGCGTCGGATGCCTAAGAGGTCGGGAATCAGCAGGTTCTCGATGTGAGCCATCATGAAGTGGTTCATGGAGGCGCCGTGGTCAGGATTCCACTGCTCGGTCAGCGTCGTCATTCCTTTCTTAATCTGATAGCCATAGCCGGGCACGTCGTAGTGGTTGAGCATCTTGTAGAGCAGTTCGCGTTGTCCGTTTTCGGCTAGGGTATAGAACAGGTAGCGGTTGCCTACGTCGCCGGTGGTCAGCCGGTCGCCGTGGGCATGGATGTCCTTGACGAGATTAGCCAAGACTGCGGCATGGTCGCGCTCGGGCACCAGCTTCAGGTAGAGTGGCAGGGCCAGGCTGCACTGGCTTCCTGTACCGTAGGTTTTGCCCTTGGCATCATAGAATTCGCGGTTAAAGGCCTTGCGGATGCTGTCGGCACGGGCGTTCAGCAGGTCGGCATCGTTGCGGTAGCCCAGATGCTTGGCCATCAGATAGAGATAGCAGGTCCACTGATAGTAGTGGGCGGTGGCCACAAGCGGCATGGGGGTGTTCTGTGAGAAGCCCGCTCGGCCGGGACCGTAGTCGTACCAATCGCCCAGTCCCATGCGTAGAATGAAGCAGGAGTCCTGTGTGGCCAGATAGCTAAGGTATCGCTTCATGGGTTCATAGTACTGGCGGGCCAGCGACAAGTCGCCATAGTGGAGCCAGTAGAGCGTGGGCAGGGCGATGATGGCGCCTCCCCACTCGGGCGACTCCTGGAAGGGGCGTGCCCACGAACCCGTGAACTGGGTGTATTCTGGGGCTATTTCCGGCATGGAACCGTCCTCATGTTGGGTGTCGGCAATCTGCACCATCGTTTGCTCTATCATGCTCCGGGCATCATAGTTGTAGACGAGTGCTTCACCGTTGAGCCAGTCTTGTTCGAGCCAGCCGAGCTTTTCGCGTGCCGGACAGTCGGTCCATACACTCTGCCAGTTGCTGCGGATGGCGCGGTCGATGAGCTGGTGGGTCTGGTTGATAAGCGGATTGCTGCATTCGAAAGAGCCGGTGCGTTCTGCCGAGTTATAGACAAAGCATGACTCCGCCTTCTTGAGCACATCGATGTCGCCCTCCACCTGCAGGTAGCGGTAGCTGTAGTAAGAGAAGCGGGGATGCCACGTCTCGCCGTTCGGATGGCCACTGAGCGTATAAGTATAATAATGTGGACGCCCTGTCTGCTTCTGGTTGACGAGTCCGTCGGCCGCGAGTGTCTCACCCGGTGTCAGCTTCAGGTGCTGGCCGCGCTGTCCGCTGACGGTGATTTCGGGATAGCCGCTGAGGTTCTGGCCCATGTCGAGCACAAGGAGTGTGTCGCCCTGTCGCTTGAGTGTCTGTCGGACGGGATAGCGCTCCATGATGCGTACGGAACGGGCTATCTGGGGCATCAGCCGGCCTTTGGGACCGTCCTGAATGACCACCGGTTTCCAGACACTTTGGGGGCTTTCACCACTCACCTCTAACCTCGCGTCATAGTCTTCGCCACCGTAGATGCTGTTGAACGTCACCGGACTCTCCGTCCATTGCCAGCGTTCATCGCTGAGCAGGCGCTCGCGGGTACCGTCGGTGTAGGTGACGTAGAGGAAATACAGCAGGGTGGGTGGCCCGAAGGACACTCTCAACTTATGATAGCGGCCTCCTTGCTCGTTGAAGAAGCCGTTGCCGAGGAGGACGCGCAACTCGTTGTTGCCTGCTGTCATCTGTCGGGTCACGTCGTAGACATTGAAGAATATGGTCTTGTCATAGTCGCTCCAATGGGGGGCGAACTCGGCTTCCCCCACCTTCTGACCGTTGATGGTGGCTTCGTAGAATCCGAGACCGCAGATGCGCAGTTCGGCATGTTGGATGGGTCGCAGCGGTTTGAACGAACGGCGCAGGATGATGCTTTGCCGTGACAGCGGATGGGCCTTGGCCCATAGGTCGCGCGTCTCTTTCAGTACGGACCCGGTATAGGTGCGACCTTCAGGCAGATGGGAATCGGCCTTGGTGATGGCACCTATCCACTGGGCACCGCCGAAGTAGTCCTGTGCAACACCTAATGATACGTGGCAGATGGCAAATAGTAAGCCTAACAGTTGTCGTTTCATAGTGCATCTGGAATTATGAGGCCTCCAATATCTGAGCGCTGACCCTTCAGATGACCGTCTACATAGATACGGAGACCCTTTCCGACATGATAGCGCGAACCGTCACAATCGTAGACGATAGTCAGCGTGTGACCATGATAGCGTACATTATCCAAGCAGAAGTAAGACCATTTTCCCTCTGGCAACAACGGATTGACCTCAATGCTCTGGTTGGCATGAGGGCGCAAACCACAAAGGCCTGTAATGATGAGGTCATTGAAAGTCGAGTGGTTGTAGTAACGCGAACGCTCCTGATCACCCTTCAGCCAATAGCCTGTAGTCTCGTCCAAATACTCCCCAATATAGGGTTTTCCGCGCATGTGCTGGCTCTGCATGTATTTCTCCATCTCGGCATAGAAGAGAGAGTCTGGCTTGAGCGTAGACTTGGTTTGTAGGAGATTGCTACAGCGCGGATAGTCGTTGGCATAGTTAGCCAGGGCTGTCAGAGTCTGCGAGGTGGCAAAGGGCCACACGGCACCATCCCACTCACACTTGCCCACGCCGTGGGTACGGAATTGTGGGTGGCGACGCTCGGCAGTGGTTTGCCCATAGGGAGCTGAGAAGCCCTGAGGGTCGGCAGCCTGTAGCCATGCGACACCATATCTCGGATCGTCCTTGGCCATGTGGGTGTACCATGGCATGAAACCAATGGCCTCACGGACATTGGCGCTGGAGTCGACACGATGGGTCTCGAAGAAGGTATGCTGAACGTTCCACAACTTGGCATGTGCCTTCTCCTGCAAATCGGCAGCCTTGTCAAAGTAGGTCTTTGCCTTGGCAGCGTCGCCTGCCAGCTGGGCAATATTTCCGATAGCCTGAGCATTACCATACATATAGCTGTTGATGCTGGGGCGTAGGTATTTCTTCTTACGTCCGCCAGAGATGGTTTCCTCCATCGCATCCTGCACGTCAGCCTGCCAATAGAGGCCTCCTTCACGGGTGTGGGTGGTCTCCCAGTGGTTGTATTCCCATTCCAGCGAAGGCAGCATGGAGACAATCCAGTCCTTGCGCCCGTCTACCAGATAGCGCTGCCACAAAGAGTGGGCTATCCACGACGAATAGTTGCAGAGTTTCTTCATCGGTTCACCGTTGTTACCCTTGTACCATGTGTTCATAGCCTGGTCCAAATAAACAGGGTTGCGAAGCCAGCGCGACTCATGGATATGATGGCCGACGCCCGAGGAGATGAGGTTATACTGGTCGGCATACGAGCGTGGCACTAGAAACTCCGTCATGGCATAGCCGACGGGGGTCTGCTTGATGTGCTTGCGTAACGTCCACCAGCGGAAGTACCAGAGTTCCTCAAAGTCCTTGTTGGAGCACTCAAAAAGGGGCACATTCTCCGTCATCCATTGCCAGCTGTCTTTGTTAGGAATGGCCTGCTGGATGCCCTCGGGCTCCATCGTATTGAAGTAGTCGACGTAGTGCTGGTAGTCGTCATAACGGAGAATAGCAGGGCCTGCGCTGGCGACATCGCCACCGACAGGACTGGTGCGGAAACTGCTAATGGAAAAGGTTGCCTCTGGATCGCTCTCGCCAGCATGGTCCAGCACGCCGTCCCAGTCGGCAGGGGTGTCGATATCGGGGAAAGTACGGCGTGCACCCGTTCGGAACATAACACGCTCAATGCTCTCCACTGGGGCAAAGAACATGCGCTGTCCTGCCTTCCTGCCATCAACGTACACTTCTATCAGTCGACGGCTTACGCTGAGCACGGCTTTGACATGGTAGGTCTTGTTGGCTTCATACTTGCCCAAACCAGCATAGCGGGCACCGCCCTTGCATCGAATCTCGCCTTTGTCGGTCAGTTCAATGCGCGAACAGGCTGTGCCATGCTCGTCGAGAAACTCTATCTGCAACAGTCCCCTGTCGTTCTGCTGGGCACACAAGTCAAATTCGACCTCCAGCTCCTTGGTGGCTGGAATCTTACGTTCCACACGGGCATAGTCGAAGGGATTACTGTCTGAGAGCGTCAGCCAGCCGTCGTGTAGGGTCGCTGTGGCGCGTTTGGGTGAATAGATGTTCCATGTGGTGAGCTGCGAGAGGGCGTTGACGGATGAGCCATCAACCATAGTGAACTCTTTGCCGTCGGCATGACTGTGGGCCTGAGTCTGAACCGGCACAGGGATGTGGGCCACCCACATGTCCTCCTTATTCATAGAATAGGCCACCCAGAGGTCACTGTCCTTTGGTTCACCATTGCCCTCCTGAATACCGCGCACATACTGCGGACCATAGCTCTTGTAGTTGCCTCCATAGCGCATGGGGGGGACTTCGCCCTGCACAAGGTTCAGCGTAGTGTACTCCAGACCGTCCTTCGAGAGCGATATACCCAACGGCCAACGATACTCTGAAGGATTGTAGATGGTAGCGTAAGTGCCGTCTGACAGACGCTGACCCCATATCTTGGCATTGCTGTTGACAAAGCCCTGTGCACGATTGACGGGCTGTGCCCACGTCTGACCGCCATCGTCAGAGATGCTGGTCAAGGCATGTTTCCACAGCGAGGCGATGCGTCCGTCGGGCAGCGTGTAGTCGCAGTAGGCCTTGTACTCCTTGTTTAATGGTATCAGCGGGTCGTTACGGTCTGCCTCCTCTACCCACTGCATGCGGTAGCGCGGGTTGGCCAGAATTTCCTCGCAAGCCTGTCGAGTGGCCTTGTCGGCCTTGGTATAATAGGGGAAGGCAGGCTTATACTGCTTGTAGGTATGGTTGAAATAGATGAAATAGATGGGGCCGAAGGTACCGTCCTTCTTCACTTCACGGACGACACGCCCGATGCCGTTGCCATCGTTGGGGTCGTCTTTCTTGTCGAAGGCTACACCGTAGTTGCCGATGGCATAGAGCTGTCCGCTTTTCGAAACATACCAGCCCACACGCTGGTGCATGATGGCAATGAGATTGTGAGCCTTCTCCGGGCGGCCGGGTTTCTGGAAGCCCTCAGGCACCTGCAACTCAGGAAACAGAATAACGGGGTCCGTCCATGTGTAGCCGTCCTTCGAGGTCTGGAGCATGGTGCGTGAAGGGGGCACATGCTCGTCAGAAGGGTCACAGAGGAAGTGCAGATAGAACTGCTGGTTCCAGTAAGCCATCATTGGCTGATGGTTATAGGTCCAACCGTCGTTGCCAGCCTTGGTGGGGTGTTCGCGGTTAGCCTGCATAATCTGGATGTTGTGAACACCCACCACAGGCGACAGGCCTCCATCATGTCGTTCTGGATTGCTCAGCGTCTTGCCTGTATAATGAATACGATCATTATCGTGCAACAGGTTATAGACCAGCTGTTCTGGGGCTCTGAATATGGTGCCGTGCTTGTGCAGCACGGGCACGCTGACCTGCTTCGACACATCCTCGAAGGTCTTGAAATCGCGGGTGAAGTGGGCACCGAAGTCCTTCAGCTGATAGCGGTCGTAATAGATAAGCCAGCCGCTACTGGAAGTTGAGAGTCGAGAATCGAGTTTAAGTACAGTTGGACCTTCCATCATCTTGCCGGTGAAGGGCTCGGAGGTTGCCGACCAGGGGCCGTAGGGTGACTTGCTGTATGCCACCTTGATGTCGCGCTCGGGGCGGGTGTTGTCCTTCAGCACTATCACGTAATCCTTGCGTCCGCGCTTCACCAAAGTGGCATCGATGCACGAGAAGCCCGGGTCTATCATGAGTTTTGTGGGAGCAAACCGATTGAAGTCCTTGGTGGTGGTATAGTACAGGCGGTGGTTGTTCTTGTGATCCTCCTGGCCGTCGGGGAACTTGCCGGGTATGCAGGAGGCCCAGATGATGACGGCCTGCTGGCGCTCGTCGTCCCAGAAGAGTTCCGGTGCCCACACGTTGACGGTGCTGGTGTCGGTCATCACTTCTATGAACCGCTGTTCCGACCAGTGCTTCAGGTCCTTCGAACAGGCATAGCCGAAACCTCGGTCGCCGCGCCATGAGCTGGTCCATACCAGATGGAACGTGCCGTCGGGGGTACGGATGATGGAGGGGTCGCGCATCACGCGCTGTCGGCCCACTTCGGGTTGCAGCCAGATGCCGGGAATGGAGTCCCAATGGTAGCCGTCGCGGCTGTAGATGAAGCGGAGACCGTCGGTGGCGGGTTCGTGGAACGAGGTTGACACGTAGATATCCTGCTGTCCCCAGGCGGCGACGGTGGCAATGAGCAGAACTAGGAAAGCGACAGTTTTCTTAATCATGACGATATATACCTTATTATTAATATATAGACGAAGAATCCTCGGGTTTGTAACTATCGCGGATGCTGACGGATGAATGTCAGGATGCAGCGGTTGAAATCCCTGGGGCGTTCCATGTTGAGCATGTGGCCGCAGTCATCGACGATGACGTAGCTTGAGTTGGGGGCGTACTGTAGTTCGGCTGGTTGGCGGGTTCGGTCTTTCACGTCGTTGGCTCCGCGAATCATGAGCAGGGGAACATCTACATGGCCGCGCGCTCGCAGTCGGGCCCATGCTTCGCGGCCATAGAATAGCCGTACCTCCTTGTGCAGGGGTTGCCAGGCTGACCAGTCGCCAATCATCCGCTCCAGCGGGCGGCGCATGTGTTCTCGCTGACTGCCTCCGCTGGCCATCAGTTGCTGAGTCCACTCCCGCTTCATCTGTTCGACGCCTTTTTCCTGCAGGGCAGCAATCTCCTGGTCTCGACGGGCCGATTCTGCCGAATCCATCGGCTCCGACGGACCCTTTGACGAGCGGATGCCACCACTGGCCAGAGTGCAACTGATGAGCCGCTCGGGATGCATGGCCAGTAGGTCGCCGGCAACGAAGGCACCCATCGACAGTCCGACGACATGAACTTGCTTAATGTGCAGCGAGTCCATCACCGTCAGCACGTCGTCGGCATGGGTCATCGGCAGGTCTTCGCGCTGCGCACTGGACAGCCCGTAGCCTCGGAAGTCGAGCCGGACGACGCGGTAGTCGTGGGCAAACGTCCGAAATTGCGAGTCCCACATGCGGCGGTCGAGGGAGTGGCCGTGCAGCAGCAGAATGGCCTCGGCATCCTGCGGGCCGCGCTGCTCGTAATATATCGTGCCGCCGCCCTGTACGGCGATGTAGCCGCTGTGCAGGGTAGAACAGCCAACCATCAGGAATGATAAAAAGAGTGAATAAATCGGCTTCATGGTTGCAAAGATACAAAAAAAATAGTATCTTTGCACCCGCTTAAACATAAAAATGATGATGAGAACCAAGATTTTAGCAATAGCAATGATGATGGCCCTGGTCGCTGAGGCGCAGGATGTGATGAAGAAGGAAAAGGACGGCACTTACGTCGTCAACACCACTACGCTGGCTCAGGACGTGGAGGGCTATGCCGGTGCAACACCCGTTGAAGTGTATATTAAGAAGAACAAGATTGTCAAGGTGGTGCCCCTGAAGAGCCAGGAAGGTCCCAAATATGTGGCCAAGGTGAAGAAGGGCATGCTGCCGAAGTATGAGCAGATGAATGTCAAGAAAGGCCAGGTCAAGGATGTTGATGCCGTCACCGGAGCTACGTTTACGTCGAAGGCCATTCAGGAGAATGTCCGTCGGGCTGTGGAGTATTACCAGAAGCATAAATAGGAACCTGTATTCCCCCAGTCTCCAGGTTCGCGCTCCAAGTCGGAATGCTTGGCAAACCCTATAAGGCGCTTCCCTATACGGGGAAGCGCCTTATTTTGACTTATATTCTAAGTTCTGTTTCTAAGTTACGCAGAGTTCTGACTACCCGTGGAAAAGTTTGTTCCAAGTACCTTGAACTTATGTTCACGGTACTTGGAATATAAGTTCACGGTACTCGGAATATAAGTTCACGGTACTCGGAATATATGTTCTGTGTAGAAACTAATACAGCAGCACCAGTCCCGCCAGTGCGCTGTAGAGTATCATGCGGATGGGATTGATTTTCACTATCAGCACGCCGTAGAAGGATGCCAGGAAGAGGAAGCAGCTCACACCGAACTGCCAAAGGTTGTCGGTGGGTGTAGAGAAGTTCTCGGGTGTCATCAGCAATAGGGTTGCAGCAGCCAACAGACCAACCACAGCAGGTCGAAGACCCAGGAAGATGTTGTGTACGGTGCGGGTCTGCATATATTTCATGAACATGCGGCTGATGAGCACCATCAGGATCAACGACGGCAGCACCAGGGCAAAGGTGGCGGTGGCAGAACCCAACACCGCCAAGGGCACAGAATATCCGGCATTCTTCACAGCGGTATAGCCGGCGTATGTGGCCGAGTTGATGCCGATAGGCCCGGGAGTCATCTGCGAGATGGCAACGATGTCGGTAAATTCTGCCGACGTCATCCAGTGCCAGTGTTCCACCGTCTCGTGCTGTATCAGCGACAGCATTCCGTAGCCGCCGCCGAAGCCAAACAGACCTATCTCGAAAAACGTGATGAAAAGATACAGGAAAATCATTTGCCTACCCCCTTTCCCCACAGGTATCCACATACGCCTGCCACGATAATGATCCATATCGGGCTCACCCCCATCAGCCAAATCAGCAGGGCCGACACGATGGGAATCCAGATGGTGAACTTGTTGAGCTGGGCACTTTTGGCCAGATTGAATGTTGGCACGGCTATCAGTGCTACCACAGCAGGACGGATGCCTCGGAACATGGCGGCTATCACTGGATTGTCCTCAAACTGGTGGAAGAACATGGCAATGGCTAAGATGATGAGAAACGAGGGTAGGGCAGTACCCAGGGCGGTCATGATGGCTCCACGCACTTTGTTCAGCTTATAGCCCACGAAGATGCTGATGTTGATGGCAAAAACCCCTGGACAACTCTGCGCGATGGCTATCAGGTCGAGCATCTCTTCCTTCTCAACCCACCGGTGGCGGTTCACCACCTCTTCCTCAATGATGGGTATCATGGCATATCCACCCCCAAGGGTGAACATGCCAATCTTGAAGAACGTGCGAAATGACTCCCAATAAAGATTACTCACAGCAGTGGCGGTAGCAAATGACTCATTCTTCGCTTTTCACTTTTTCCTCCACCCACTTGCGGGCATTCACGAAGGCCTCAATCCAGGGTGTCACCTCGTCCATGCGTCGACGCTCGGGATACCAGGCGCACTGCCACGGGAAGACGGCACGTTCCAGGTGGGGCATCATGCACAGATGGCGACCGTCCTGAGAGCAGATGCCGGCTACGTCATAGTCAGAGCCGTTGGGGTTGGCGGGATAGCCGTGATAGTTGTATTTCGCGATGATGTTGTATTTGTCTTCGTCCTCAGACAGCGAGAATTTACCCTCGCCGTGGGCTACCCACAGACCGAGTTTGTTACCGCTCAACGAGCCGAACATCACGCTGTTGTTTTGAGGTATCTGTAGCGAGATAAACTCCGACTCGAACTTATGGCTGTCGTTGTGCAACATACGGACCCGGCGAGCGGTAGCAAATTCTTCATTCTTCATTCTTAATTCTTCATTCTCGCAGAGCCCCAGTTCCACCATCAGCTGGCAACCGTTGCAGATACCGAGCGACAGCGTGTCCTCGCGGCTGTAGAATTTGTCCAATGCCTCCTTGGCCTTGGGGTTGAACAAGAAGGCACCGGCCCAGCCTTTGGCCGACCCCAGCACGTCGCTGTTGGAGAAGCCGCCGCAGAAGACAATCATGTTGATGTCTTCCAGCGTCTCGCGGCCACTGATGAGGTCGGTCATCATGACGTCCTTCACGTCGAAACCGGCCAGATAGAGACAGTAGGCCATCTCGCGCTCGCCATTGGTACCCTTCTCGCGGATGATGGCGGCCTTGATGCCCGTCGGCTTACGGCGGTCTGCACTGATGCCGTACTGCTTCAGCATACCCGTGAAGTCGCGGTTGAACTTCATCTCCAGGGGTTGCTGCTTGTAGTTCTCATAGCGCTCGCGGGCCTTGCCGTTGAAGCTCTGCTTGCGGTCCAGCAGATAGCTGGTCTTATACCATACGTCACGCAGATGGTCAATGTCGAATGTCAATGCTTGCTCGCCGGCCTTCACCACGATGCTGCGGCTGTCGTCTACCGTATAGCCTATCTTGGCAAAGCCCACGCCGCAGTCTTCCATGAAGTCCTTGAAGTCCTGCCTGTGCTCGTCGCTCACCTGGATGATTACGCCGGGGTTCTCGGCAAACAGGGTCTTGACGATGTCGCCGTCCTGACAGAGGTCGTGCAGGTTGATGTGCATGCCGCCCCTCTGGTTGGCGAATGTCATCTCCAGCAGGGTGGTAATCAGACCACCTGCCGAGATATCGTGGCCGGCCATCACCCAGCCCTTCTCTATCAGCTGCTGAATGGCCATGAAGGCATCGGCAAAGTATTCGGCATTCTTCACCGTAGGCACGTCACTGCCTACCTTGCCCAGACTCTGCGCAAAGGCACTGCCGCCCAGACGCTGCCGGTCAAACGAGAAGTCGATATGGTAGAGCGAGGCGTGCTTGTCGTTCTTCACCACGGGGCTTACCACCTTGCGGATGTCGCTCACCTCGCCGCCTGCGCTGACGATGACGGTACCCGGAGAGATAATCTTCTCGCCGTTGGGGTACTGCTGGGTCAGCGACAGCGAGTCCTTACCGGTAGGCACATTGATGTGCAGCTCGCAGCAGAAGTCAGACAGTGCCTTCACGCCGGCATACAGACGAGCATCCTCGCCCTCTTGTGAGCGGCAGGGCCACATCCAGTTGGCACTCAGCGACAGCGACTCCATGCCGTCGGTCAGCGGAGCCCACACGATATTGGTCAGCGCTTCGGCTACGCTCAGCACACTGCCTGCGGCAGGGTCGGCCAGTCCGGCCTGCGGGGCATGTCCCAAAGCGGTGGCGATACCCTTGCGGCCGCGATAGTCGAGGGCTACCACACCGCAGTCTGACAAGGGCAACTGTATTTCGCCCTGGCACTGCTGGCGGGCTATCTTGCCTGTTACCGAGCGGTCTACCTTGTTGGTCAGCCAGTCCTTGCAGGCCACTGCTTCCAATTGCAGCACGCGCTCCAGGTATTCATTGATTTTATCAGAGAACTCAGAGGACCCAGAGTACTCAGCGACCTTCGCATATTCCACGTCGTCGTAGTGATGTTCTACGGTGTTGTCCCTCATAATGGTCTTGGGCGAATGGCCGAACATCTGGGCAACGTCCAGGTCGAAAGGCTTCACACCGTCGCCCTGCTTGAACGAGAAGTGGGCATCGCCGGTGGTCTCACCCACCACATACATCGGAGCACGCTCGCGCTCGGCAATCTTCTGTACATGTTCGATGTGCTTTTCGTCTATCAGCAGACCCATGCGCTCCTGGCTCTCGTTGGCGATAATCTCCTTGGCCGACAGGGTCTGGTCGCCGATGGGCAACTTAGTCATGTCTATCTCGCCGCCACATTCTTCTACCAGCTCCGAGAGACAGTTCAGGTGGCCTGCCGAACCATGATCGTGAATGGAGACCACGGGGTTCTGGTCTTCTTCGCACAGGGCACGCACCAGATTGTAGGCCCTCTTCTGCATCTCGGGGTTGGCGCGCTGGATGGCGTTCAGTTCGATGCCGTTCGAATAACGGCCTGTGTCTACTGACGATACGGAGCCACCGCCCAGTCCGATGCGGTAGTTGTCGCCACCTACTACGACGACCTTGTTGCCCTTCTGGGGCTCCTTCTTCAGACAGTCGCGCTTGGTGCCGTAGCCCACACCGCCGGCCAGCATGATGACCTTGTCGTAGGCATACTTGGTATCTCCTCCTTGGGAGCGGGTGGGGGAAGTTTCCTGATGCTCAAAGGTGAGCACCGAACCGCAAATCAGCGGCTGACCGAACTTGTTGCCGAAGTCGGAGGCACCGTTGGAGGCCTTGATTAGTATCTGTTCGGGTGTCTGGTACAACCATTTGCGGGCGGGCATGATGTCCTCCCAGTCACGGAGAGGGCCCTCGGAGTGCTCGGGGGCCTCTGAGAGTCGCGGGTACGCCGTCATATACACCGCCGTTCCGGCAATAGGCCACGAACCGACACCGCCCCCCATACGGTCGCGAATCTCGCCACCCGTACCGGTGGCTGCTCCATTAAAGGGCTCAACGGTGGTGGGGAAGTTATGGGTCTCGGCCTTCAGTGAGATGACGCTCTCGATGTCTTTCACGCGAAAATAGTCGCTCGTCGACTGGTCGGCAGGAGCAAACTGCTCCACCACCGGACCTTGGGCAAAAGCTACATTGTCCTTATAGGCTGACAGAATCTTGTTGGGATTCTCCTGGGTCGTCTTCTTGATCATCTGGAACAGGCTCGACTCCATCTCCTTGCCGTCGATGATGAAGGTGCCGCCGAAAATCTTGTGGCGGCAGTGCTCGGAGTTAATCTGGGCAAAGCCGAATATCTCTGAGTCGGTCAGCGGACGGCCGTTCTCTTTCTCTATCTTGTGCAGATACTCTATCTCTTCGGGCGACAGAGCCAGACCTTCCTCTTCGTTGTATTCCTCCAAGTTGTCCACATACTTGATGGGTTCGGGCTGAATGTTGATAGTGAAAATCTCCTGGTTCAGCCCGTTGTACATGCGCTGCAACATGGGGTCGTGCTCAGCATCCTCCGTCTCCACGGGGAAATACTCCTCGATGCGCTGGATGCCCTTCAGACCCATGTTCTGTGTGATTTCTACGGCGTTTGTCGACCACGGGGTCACCATCTCACGGCGCGGACCGACATAGTGTCCGGTCAGCGCCTCGCCCTGTTGCAGTTCTGCATCGCCGTAGAGCCAGCATAGCTCCTTTACTTCTTGCTCATTGAGCTGATGGTCCACCTGTGTGGCTATCATGCTCTGTTGTGGGGTTTTGAAAAATAGAATCATATCTCTATACCTTATTATTTTATTTTGGCTGCAAAGGTACTCATAAAAATTGATAAAGTAACCAAAACGTGTGTTCGCTTAGTTAAATTAATCTAAATGAAAGCAACTTTCTCGCGTGGATGCCGTCTTATTATTAACTTTGCATGGTGAAAGAATTAATCATTAAAGAAAATAGTTATGAAGAAAAGTGTTATTATGATTTCTGTCGCAATGGTATCAGTGCTGATGACTAGTTGCGTGTCCAAAAAGGAATTAGTGGCTTGCCAGGAGGAAAACAAGGCCCTGCAGGCTAACTATATGGAGACTAAGGAACAATTGGCTGCCGCTAACGCTCGCGCCACCAGTCTCGAAGAACAAATGAAACAGCAGGAGCGTTCTACTCGTGCGCTGCAGCGCTCGCTGGACAAGAGCCTGACGAATGCCAGCCAGAACAATATCAGTATCGAAAAGCTGGTCGACCAGATTAACGAGTCCAACCAGTATATCCGTCACCTGGTGGAGGTGAAGTCGAAGAGTGATTCGCTGAACATGGTGTTGACCAACAATCTCACCCGTTCGCTCTCCAAGGAGGAGCTGAAGGAGGTTGATGTCCAAGTGCTCAAGGGTGTTGTGTATATCTCGTTGGCCGACAACATGTTGTATGAAACCGGTACTTATGCTATCAATAAGCGTGCGTCAGAAACTTTGTCGAAAATTGCAAAGATCATCAAGGATTACAAAGACTACGATGTGCTGATTGAGGGTAACACGGATAATGTGCCCATCTCTCGCGAAAACATCCGCAACAACTGGGACCTCTCGTGTCTCCGTGCCTCCAGCGTCGTGCAGGCTTTACAGAATGATTATGGCGTAGACCCGAAGCGCCTGACTGCTGGAGGACGTGGCGAGTATAATCCGCTTCAGCCGAATACTACTGAGCTCGGTAAGCAGCGCAATCGCCGTACTCAGATCATCATTACTCCTAAACTGGATGAATTTATGGATTTGATTGGTCAGGCCCCTGAGGAGAATAAGCAATAAAGGCTTATATATTATATAATAAGGTATATAAGGTTCCGGGTCTTGATTTATGTCAAGACCCGAACTTTTTTTTGGTTAAAAAGCAAAATTTCTCCGTAAAAAGTTTGGTATTACAGAAAATAGTCGTACCTTTGCACCCGCTAAACGAGAAACGTGGTTTTCGAGTTCGGCAAAATAGAAGCGAGTTCTTTGAAACGATTGCATAAAACAGAAGAAGTAGTAGTACAAGAAGCGGAGCTGCGGTGTTTATGTTGATGCCGTCAGCTTCGGGTAAATTGAACGAACCGTCAATGATTTCTTAAGACTACCGGATAGAGCGTTCTGGGACAGAGAAGCGACCCGTTCGTGGTATTTCCTCGGACGGTCACAGAAATATGAATATTATACAGTGAAGAGTTTGATCCTGGCTCAG
>CAMOQW010000021.1 GCA_946623195.1 uncultured Prevotella sp. | reverse complement strand
GGCGAAGTATTCCTTCGGCTGCATACCCATCACCCGCTTGAAGGAAGTGGCAAAATACTTCGGATCGCGGTAGCCCACGCGGTAGGCAATGTCGCTCACACGCAACTCGGGTTCATCCTTGGCCATCTGGCAGGCCGCCTTGATGCGGTAGTCGCGGATGAAGGTCGTCACGTTCATTCCCGTCAGCATCCTGATCTTATTATATAAGGTGCTCACACTGCTGCCCATGTCTTGGGCAAACGTGTCGCGGTCGTAGTCGCTGTCGGAAATATGTGCTTTCATACAGGCATAGGCTCGTTCCAGAAATTCGCGGTCCAGTGAGGGTAGGGTGTCGTCGGTGCCAATGTCCTCCATCGACGTGTCTTCCTGCAGCACGCGGGGCTCGCTCTGAATGCGTTGGCGGTTGGCTATCAGATTGTCGATGTGCAGCAGCAGGTCTTTCAGCTTGAACGGCTTGTTCATGATGTCGTCGGCACCGGCCTGTAGTGCTGTCTGCTGGTCTTCCTCTTGTATCTTGGCAGTCAGCAGCAGGATGGGCAGATGTTTGTAGTTCTGGTCGTGCTTCACGTGGGTGGTCAGTTCCAGACCGTCCATCTCGGGCATCATGATGTCCGACACTATCAAGTCCAGCGGATGGGCACGGATGACCTCCAGGGCCTCACGGCCGTTGCTGGCTGTCAGGATGCGGTATTTGCGCCGTAGCAGCTGCCTCATGAGCATCAGCAGCTCCACGTTGTCCTCCACGATGAGTACCCGCGACGCACCGTCTGCTTCTTTCCCCTCTTTGTCGTCGTCATCGTCGGAGTGGTCTAATGTGCTGTTGAGGGTATCTTGCGGAATTTCCTTGATGACTTGCGTAGGAATGTTAAAGTGGGTCTGGTAGCGTTCGTCAATCTCCGCAGTCGCAAAGGCTTCTTTGTTGATGGGTAATTCCACCGTAAATGTGGTTCCGCTGTCATCGGGGGCGGCATCCTTGGTCTTGCTGTCACACCGGATGGTGCCCTTGTGCAGATACACAAGGTCGCGTGTCAGCGCTAGGCCTAATCCCGTGCCAAACGTCTTGTTGAAGCGGTAGTCGCCGTCGAAGAAGCGGCTGAAAAGGTGCTTCATCTGCTCTTGCGAGATGCCTTGTCCGGTATCGCTGACTCGCAGCGTGATGCGGTCGTAGCGGTTGTTGGTGTTTACTTCCAGTCGGACCTTACCACCCGCTGGAGTATATTTTGCTGCATTCGACAGTAGGTTGTACACTATCTTGTCCACCTTTTCGGTATCCATCCAGCCCATCATGCTCTCTGGCTTGCACTCTATTTGGAAGTCGAGGCCTCTGCTGTGCATGAGTGGCAAGAAACAGCGTGCCGTCTCAGTGATAAACAGCATGACGTTGCCATTGCTGACCAGCAGTTTCAGCTCTCCGGCCTGCGATTTGCTGGTCTCCAGTATCTGCTGGAGCAAGCGCACGCCTCGCTGGATGTTCAGGTCCATGAGGTCGTATTCTGATGTCCTGTCTTCTCTCTTCTCTGCTGTGCCTGCTGGCTCGCCTGTCTTGGCCGTCTCTCCCTGTGTGTCTGCTGTCTGTTCACTGCGCAGTTTCTCTACCGATGCCGACAGGATGGTGAGGGGCGTCAGCAATTCGTGGGCAATGTTGGTGAGGATATGGCTCATCCGAAGCTGGTTTCTGACCCTTAAACTACGCAGGTAGAGTGCCCTGCCCACAAAAAAAAGAATGGTCAGGCATGAAAATACGGCTAAGAGAATCAGTTGAAGCATTGTCCGTTTGTTGGTTATTACGGTTGCGAAGGTACGCTTTTTCTTCCAAATTTAGCTAAAAATCGTGTGAAAGTTTCGTAAAAGGGATGATTTTGGTTTAATTTTCGCTATTTTAGGTTGACAAAACGTATAAATAACGATTTTTAAACTATAAATAATTTTATGTGAACCTATAATCAGGGAATATGCATTATCTTTGCAAACGTAAAAAGATGAGCGCATCTTGATACTTTTCATTGAGGCTGTGATGCCTCGTTACTCAAGAGATTTTTAATGGTTAAGGTTTATGGTTGATTAATTTAGTTTTTAAAAAGAAGCCTCGCTGTGAAGCGAGGCTTCTTTGATGGTATGCAGCCTGAGAGTTCCTGAAAGTGCCTGAGAGTGGAAGGAATATCAGCACTGAGTCCTGAAGGCTGTCTGAAGGCTGTCTATTGGTTCAGCAGGAAGCGTTCTGCCTCGATGGCAGCCTGACAGCCTGAGCCGGCTGCACTGATGGCTTGCCGGTAGACGGGATCGGCACAGTCGCCAGCCACGAAAATGCCGGGCAGTTTGGTGCGTGGCGTGCCGTCAATCTTCTTCAGATAACCGACCTCATCGGTCTCCAGCCATTCACGGAAGATATCGGTGTTGGGCTTGTGTCCGATAGCCAGGAAGAAACCGTCAATCCGGATGTCCACGAGCTGTTCATCGGCTTCGCCCTTGCGCTTCACCAGATGAGCACCTTCTACGCCGTTCTCGCCAAAGAGGCCCAATGTGTTGTGCTCGAACAATATCTCAATGTTTTCGCGCTCCATGACACGCTGTTGCATCACTTTCGAGGCTCGGAGGAAAGGCTTGCGGACAATGAGGTACACTTTCTTGGCCAGTCCTGCCAGATAGAGGGCATCTTCGCAGGCTGTATCGCCGCCGCCTACTACAGCGACAGTCTTCTTGCGGTAGAAGAAACCGTCGCAGGTGGCGCAGGCAGAAACGCCTTGTCCGTTGTACTTGCGCTCATCGTCCAGTCCCAGATATTTGGCTGAAGCACCTGTGGCAATAATCACCGTGTCGGCTTCCAGTTCTGTTCCGTCGTCAGCCCAGAGCTTGTAGGGGCGCTGCGAAAAGTCTACTTTCTCGATGTACCCATCGCGGATGTCGGTGCCGAATCGCTCGGCCTGTTCGCGAAGGTCCATCATCATTTGGTTGCCGTCTACTCCCTGCGGATAGCCTGGGAAATTCTCAACCTCTGTAGTCTGAGTCAACTGTCCGCCAGGCTGTAGTCCGCTATACTCTATAGGGTTCAGATTGGCTCTGGAAGCATAAATAGCAGCGGTGTACCCTGCGGGACCGCTGCCAATAATCAAACATTTGGTCTTTTCCATCTTCATGCTTATTTGATGCAGATATTATTTGGCTAATTCTGCCTTGATCTGCTCTTCGATGACGGCGATGCTGGTGGTCGGCTCAAAGCGGGCGACAACTTGACCTTTCTTGCTGATAAGGAACTTGGTGAAGTTCCACTTGATGTCGGGCTTCTGCTTGTAGTCGGGGTCGGCCTTCGATAGCATGTCGTCCAAGATGGCGGTCAGGTTGTGGTCGGGATCCCAGCCGGCAAAGCCCTTCTGCTCCTGCAGGAACTTATAGAGCGGTTCGGCATCCTCGCCGTTGACCTTGATTTTCTTGAAGCGTGGGAATTCGGTGCCGAAATTCAGCTTGCAGAATTCATGGATGCTCTCGTCGGTGCCGGGAGCCTGCTGTCCGAACTGGTTGCAGGGGAAGTCGAGAATCTCGAACCCTTCGCTGTGATAGTCCTTATAAAGTTTCTCCAATTCATCGTACTGAGGGGTGAAACCGCATTTGGTAGCGGTGTTGACAATCAGCAGCACTTCGTTAGCGTACTCCTTCAGTGATACATCTTTACCTTTTCTGTCCTTGACAGTGAAATCGTAAACAGTTTTCATTTCTAGTTTTTATTGATTAATAATTGTGTAGTGACATCTTAATTGTGTCCAAAGATACGAATTTTCTCTGGGATGACCAAAAGTTTTAGGATTTTTTGTGTAGACAAATTATCGCAGCCCCCAGTCACCCATAGCCACTGTAGACTCTACACGGTCCTCTACGTCATCCGGCAGGTTACAGAAGAAGTCGATACCCGTCAGTTCTTCCAGTCGGTCGATGCTGACGCAGTATTTCTTCAGGTCGTCGCCTTTGTGGTCGTCGTCCAGGTGTTCCACCCAGAAGCCTATGGCTTTGTACTGGGTGCCTTTCTTGCTGAACAGGGCCATGAAGAAATATTTGGGAATGGGGATGCGGTTTTCGCCGCTTCCGATATACCCCCTGATGGTGGCATCGCTGTCAATGGTGCCGCCCTTGCATACATATAGTGTGTCGCTATACATGCTGCCGCCCCATGAGCGTACCTGGTTCTCCATATCCTCCCACAGCCCGGCATTGAAGACATTGTGCTGTGGCTGCATGTTGGTGATGAAAAATGTCTGGTAGTTGGCCGCCGTTGCCCTCAGGCGGTCTGCCGAAGGGCAGATGTGGCCGTGGTCAAAGCCTGAAGCCTTGTAGGGGTCGGCTGTCAGCCGGTATGTCTCGGCTAAGTCGGGGTCGTTGGGATATTGGCAGGAGGGAAGCAGCGAACCGGTGTTGTCGGCCCTGTAGCGACTGACATTGTCGCCATTTTTGTAGTTGACGCTGCTGTATAGCTGATAGCAGCTCCAACGCTGGGCCCTGATGGCGGGGTCCCACTCTACGCAGTAGTTGACTCCTTGTTCCTTGCTGATGTCGTTCAAGATGGCCCGATGAACGATGAGCTGGCTGTTGCCACCCTTCAGTTTTGGAAATTCATAACGCGACATTGCCTCAGACGAACCGCCGGTATTGCGGTTGTCGTTGCGGCTGTTGCCGGTGTCAATAGGCGTGCTTTCGCCATGATGGATGACAACGGGTTCTTCGTCGTCACCGCAGGCGGTCAGTGCCAGCAGGCCAGTAAAAAGGAGGATTAGCTTAGTAGTCTTCATCGTTGGGGTCTTGAACTGATAAAGGCGCGACCTTAGGCATATGCAACTACCCAGGAACGCGCCTTTGATGTCTTGTTCTCGCGTGAAATATCTTATTTCTTCGCAGCCTTGACTTTCAGTCGAGCCTGCTTACGCTCGATAAACTGAAATCAAGAATTCGTTTATTCTCACTTCTTCGCAGCCTTACCGTAGCGGCTCATGAACTTGTCGACGCGACCAGCGGTGTCGACGAGCTTGCTCTTACCTGTGTAGAACGGGTGCGAAGTGCTCGAAATTTCAATCTTTACCACGGGGTAAGTTTCGCCTTCGAATTCTACGGTGTCGTTAGTCTTTGCGGTAGAACGCGAAAGGAACATATCGCCGTTGGACATGTCCTTGAACACGACGGGGCGATAGTTTTCTGGATGAATACCTTTTTTCATTTTTACTGTTACTTATTAATTGTTACTTGATATAGTTCCACATTACGGGCTGCAAAGGTACGACTTTTTTCCGAACTGGCCAAATTTTCCCGTTTTTTTTTTCAGAACTGTGGAGCAGAGCCTATTTTGTATAGACCCAACCAGCAAGTGCAAGATGTCTATTTTGCGTAGGTAATCGTGATGGTCTTCATGCGCAACTGGCTGGGCGCGCCGGTAGTTTCCGACACGTTGGAAACGGTGGCTGTCGAGGCGTTGGGCCCCGTGAATGTCAGGTTGTCGCCGCTGACGGTCATCTTTGTATTGTTGACCGTGATGTCTCCACTGGCATTGTAGATGGTGCCGTTATAGTTGTCGCAGACTATTTCGATGGCGGCAATGGTCTTAGTGCCGGCATTGATGGTCATCGTGTTCTTCGGATACATGCGCAGTGCCGTGCCGGTATTATAGTAGGCTGGGGCATTGGTGTTGCCGCCGCCGTCGAAGGTCAGTGTCGTTCCGTCGTTCAGAGTAAGGGTTGTCGGCTTATCCTGATTGCCCAGCCCCAAATCGGCAGTTACCACCGTAATGGCATTGCCGCTCACTTCGCTGCCACCGCCTTGCTCGTTGCCGCCTTGCTCGTTGCCGCCACTCTCACCGTCTAACTCCGGAGCCTGGCCGTTAACGCTGACAAGGTATGCGCCGGTTGCCGTCTCAGGTGTGTTGCCCTTGTAATTGACTACGGGACCGTAGACTATAATGGTAGAGCCCTTGGCTATCTTGTAGCCCTCCCTGATGCCTTTGCCGTCTTTGTCTTTCACGCGGAACACCTTGAATTTCTCTGCAGAGCCCTCTGTGTCAACGATGTCTACCTCTACATTCTTGTAGCTGCTGACCGTGTAGTCTGCATCGGCAATGCCTTTGATGTAGTATTTTTCTGTGGAGGCCGTCTCGCCCACTTCTTGACACTTGGCCACCGCTGCTGCTACGTTGAACGGGTCTTGCTCGGTTCCGCTACCCTTTGCTTCGCCGGGCTGAGGTGTGTCTGGAGTCTCTCCGGCAGTGACACCGTTGAGCGAGTAAAGGTAAGAAGCATTCTGAACAGTTTCCGGAGTGTTACCGCGATAGTTGACCACGTTGCCGCAGATGATGACATCGTCACCCACCTTGATCTGTGTCTTGCCGGCAGTGTATTTCTCGTTGCCTAAATAGAGGGTGCGATAGCAGTAGAACTGGTTGGCGGTCGTGCCGTCGTCAGAAATGTAGAATGTTGCATTGCCGAAGTTGTCGGCCACGTATTCGTTTTTGATTTCTGAGATTTTACCCTTGATGTACACCTGTATGGGTGAGTTGTTGTCACTTCCCAGCGTGTTGATATACTGGATGACGCCGGCAATGTTGTAGGGCTTCTCCAGCGTACCGTCACCTTCTGCATCTGCAACCGGTTCCGTATTGCCACCGCTCGTCTCGCCGTTCAGCTCCACGATGGTGTTCTGACTCTGGAACTCGATGGTGCCGTTATAGTTGGTGATCTTGCCTCGCACGGTGACGTGAGTGCCTAAGGGCAGGTCGTCTACCGAACTGAATGCAGCGCCGTTAAGTCCGCTGCCGCTATAGACATAGAAGCGGTCGGTCTCGCCGTCTTCATCATCAGCTATATAGTAGCTCAGACTATTATAGCGCTCGTTAAACTGAGCAACATTGACCACGTAGCCCGAAACATAGTAGTCTGTTGTCGTCGTTTCGCCAGCAGCCAGATTCTTGGTGGCTTCTATGACGCCCGCCACATTGTACGGGTCGGCAGCAGTACCGCTACCGCTGGGCGTGACCACAATGCTTTCCTGGCTGTCGGGAGGTGCTACGGTGCCAAAAGGATTGGGCACGTCCTCGCAACTGGTGAATGTGAAGGCTGTCATAGCCAGCACTGTCATGAGTTTTGCAATCTTCTTCATATTGTTTTTCTTTTTTTTACTTGATTCTTCTTTTTACCTTAGTTTATTGGGCAGGCGTGATGTCTTTCTCTGTGCGCATCAGAATCTGCCAAGTGCCATTGTAGTAGGAGGCTATGCCCGTAATATCCTGTTTCCCCATAGGCATCACGGCATTGGCAAAGTCGGCAAAAGTACTGGTGCGCAGCACTACATTGCTCATCCCTTTGATGTTGCGGTTGACTGCCGTCTGGTTGGTAGCGGCGTCACTGGAGTTGGCAAAAACCTTCTTACCGTTGGCAGCCGAGAGTTCCACGCCCTTCAGCGTGATGAGCTTGCAGGCATCCTTCTCTACGGTGAATCCGTTCAGGTTGGTCACTTCAAGAGGTGTGGCGGTGAGTCCGGCAATGGGTTCAATCAGTTTGTAGTGCTTTTGCAACTCATAGCGGCTCATGCGCCCCGTCTGTACGTTTCCGTTCTTGGGGTTGGTATAAGTGGTGCCAATCTGCGGCTGCTGTCCGTAGCCGCCGATGTATAGTCCGTTAAGCTCCACCAGTACGGCCTGTCCGATGGCGAAAGGTCCGTAGAGACCGGCCTGCGAGATGCTGATGCTGATGGCTCCCGATGCATCCTGCAGGTAGAGTGCCTGGTAGATGTTGCCACCCTCGTCGTTACCCACCACGACACCCTGTATCTGCATGGGTTCCGTAATCTGTTCCAGACTGCCACCGCTGATGACATTGCTGTGAATCGCCTTCACCTCGGCTATTGTCTTCAGGTTGGTAGCCATCAGATGCTGGTTGCCATAGGCTTCCATGCCCGCCTGTGTGGAGGGCTCGTCCCAGCTGCCGCTGTCGTGACAGGCGGCGGCCAGCAAGGCCGTCAGTGCCAGGAAAATATATTTCTTCGTATTCATAATCGTTGCGTTTTAGAATTTATAAGCGATGTTCAGCATACCGTTGATGCCGTAAGCATAGTACTTCTTGGGGTTCTTGTCGAACTTGTAGAGGCGTGTGCTGGTCACCTCGCCGGTCTCAGAGCTTACCGAGTAGTTGCTGCGGCTCTGCTCGTAGCCGCCCGTACAGATCTTGGTATTGTTCAGTACGTTAGTCAGCATGAGATTGATGCTCAGCGAACCCTTCTTCAGCCAGATGCTCTTGCCGATGGAGAGGTCGAGCATGAAGCCGCCCTTGCCCTCCGACTGGTCGATGACGCCTGGCAGCAGCTGGCCATCCTGAACGTTGGAGCCCTCAGCGGCAGCCTGAGCAGCGGTGTAGTACACCTGTTCACCCGTCATGATGTATTTGGCAGGATTGTTGCCGCCATTGTTCGGGTCGTTAGGTGTGTTGCTGTTGCGGTCGCGGAAACTCATCCATGCCTTCTGCCTGTTTTCCAGCGTTGACTCATAGCGCAGACTGGGTGAATAGTAGAGATAGATGCGGTCGTAGTAGTTGCCCATGACATCGATAAACCAGCCCTTGGCGTGGTAGCTCAGCGTCAGGTTGAGGGCGGTCAGCGGGGTACCTCCCTCGCGCATGTTCTTATTATATACTATATCGCTGTGATAAGTGCCTTCCGTCGAGTTCATGTAGACCACATTGGCATTGTTGGTGTTCTTGGCCTCGCTGATGGTACCCAGTGTCTTGATGTTGAACGCAGAGTTCACCTTGAAGTTCAGTCCCCACTCCAGGCCGTAGTAGTCTTTCTTGATACCCGTCATTGATACGTAGGAGAAAGAACCGATATCGTCGTAGAAGTAGTTCTGCCATTCGGTGACATCGGTCAGGCGACTGTAGTAGCCGCCGATGTTGGCCTTCATCCAGGATGTCTCAAACTGGTAGCCCAGGTCGGCACTGAACACCTTCTCGTTCTTCAGGTTGTTCACCAGCACGTCCTTGCCGTTGGCATCCTTCACGATTTTTCCGATGAAGTCATTGTTGATTTCAGGCGATGCAAAGGCCGACTGTGCCTGAGGAGCCTTGATCTCGTAGCCTATGCCCAGGCTGATGGTGTTGCCTGAACCGATATTGTAGGTCAGGCCCACCTTTCCGCCACCCTCCAGGAACTTGGCCGTGCCGCTCTTGCCGTAAGAATAGTCGGCCGCCATACCGTTGCGCATCTTGCCGTCGCGCTGTATGGTAACACCGCCTATGCGCCCTGCAGCGAAAGTGTGCAGCCGTCCCTTGGTGTATTTCAGGGCACTCCAGAGCTGGGCTTTGCGTACGATGATGTTGTAGTCGTAGCCGAAGCGGTCGCCCTCTCTGATTTCGCCGTTGGGGTCGTTCATGTCGTACTGTACGCGAGGGTCTGTGGAGGCGTAGTTGCCTAAAGCATAGGTATTGATGTTACGAAAGGTTTTGGCACCCAACAGGTCTTCCATCGTCTGGTAGTGCATACCCGTGTTGGTGGCCAACTGTAGTCCTACGTTCCATGCTGTGTTTTTGTTCAGTTCGGTTTTGAAAGCCGACGAAAGCGCTATGTTCAGGTTGTTGTTGTGCTTGGCCTGCACATAGTAGGCGGCGTCGCGCCCCGTAGCATTGCCCTGCTGGTTAGCGTAGTACAGGCGGTCCCAGTTGATTTGTCTGTTAGCCTTGCTGTCCATCGCATAGATGCGGGCATATTCGAAATCATCGTAGCCTGTCTGGGTGCGCCCCCAGAAGTCATCGGCATTCCACACATCGTAGTAGCTTGAAGGCAGATTCTTCCAGTAGTCAGGTGCCGGGTTTTCGCCGCCGTTGTAGTTCAGCTTGGTGCTTTTATACATCGAGTAGCGGCCAGTCAGCGTAGTGGTCAGCTTCGACTTGTCGTTGATGGTCCAGTCCCAGGTCATCATCAGCGTAGGAGCGAAGTCGTTGACCACTCGTGAGTTGCGCTTCTTGCCATTCTGATAGCCCCAGTAGGGGTTGTAGTATCTCGAATTGGCCAGCCAGTAGCTCTCGTCGGTGGCGGCACCCTGTCCGGCGCGCTCGGTCGGGTTGCCCCAGGTGACGATGCTCAGCGCGTGCTGGTCGTTCAATTTCTTCTCGGCTCCGAAGAAATAGGACAGTGCATTGTAGAACGTTCCCTCTACATACGAAGTAGCCATGCTGGCCCATCGGTAGGTGACGTTGGCCGAGAATGCCCAGCCGTCGGGTCGCAGTCCGCTGTTATAGGTGTACATAGCGCGCACCGTATAGTTTCGGTTGGCACCGCTCAGTGTCACCCTTTGGCCGGTAGGCATGTGGCTGGGGCGGAAGTCATAATTGTTGGAACCGCCCATTGCCGACATCGAAAAGTTGTTGAATTCAAACGGCAGTGCATTCTCTACGCCACGCGTCTGCTGGTTCAGACCGCCTACGAGAGAATAGCGGAACTGGCCGCTCTCCATGTCGTTCATAGAGGCTCCGTTGATGTAGATTTCGTTATACTTCTGGTTGAAGGCACGGTAGCGGAAGCGCATCGGACTGAACAGATAGCCCACTTGTGAGGCATAGATGTTCTGGTTCGACGAAATGATGGTCACGTTCTGTGACATGTCATCGTCCTCACCCAGCTGCGCCTCCGTGAAGGTGAAGGTCTGCTCACTCGTGATGGCGTCCTGTCCCTCCGGCTGTTCTGGCTTGTCGGTCTGGGCATGGGCCGATAGAACGAGGCATAGGGCCAATACGGTTAATTTCAGCTTTTTTTGCATATAATGTTATGTTTTAAGTTTATTTGGTGCAAAGATAACGAATAAAAAGAAAAAAACGCTATGTTTTTGCAATTTTTTTTGCGTTTATTCGATATTCTCGAAAAAAATGACTATCTTCGCGACAAAAATCTGAGACTATATGAAAAAGCTATTTTCATTTATTGCCGTAGCCTTTCTGTTTGGAACGGTAAGCGTACAGGCCCAGGACCGCAAGTTGCAGGCCTATGCCATAGGTTTCTACAACTTGGAGAACCTCTTCGACACGGAGCATGACGAGGGCCACAACGACTATGAGTATCTGCCTAACGGTCGCAACAAGTGGACCGACATGAAGTATCAGCACAAGTTGCGCAACATGGCGAGAGTACTGTCGGAGATGGGCACTGACAAACTGCCCTACGGCTGTGCGGCCATCGGAGTCAGCGAGGTCGAGAATGCCCGCTGTCTGACCGACCTGTGCAATCAGGAGCCGCTGAAGAAGCGTAACTTCCAGTTCTGCCACATCGAGGGTCCCGACCAGCGTGGTGTCGACTGCGCCCTGCTCTACAATCCCTCCATGTTCTCCGTCCGTAATGTCAAGCTCGTACCTTATGTATATAAGAAGCAGGAGGACATCGAGCGCGGCCGCGCCACCCGTGGATTTCTGGTGGTCAGCGGTACGCTGGCCGACGAGCATGTCACCATTGTGGTCAACCACCTGCCTTCGCGTGGCGCTACCTCCTACTATCGCGAACTCGGTGGCGAGCAGTTGCGTGCCGTCAAAGACTCCCTTCAGCAGGATGACCCCCAAGTGAAGCTCTTCATCATGGGCGACATGAACGACGACCCCGCCGATGCCTCGATGTCCAAGATGCTGGGAGCCCGCCGCGAGATGAAGGAAGTGGAAGAGGGAGGCCTCTATAATCCCTGGTGGAACATTCATGCCAGTGGTACGGGTACGCTGACGTACAGTGGGGCATGGAACCTGTTCGACCAGATCATCCTGTCGCGCAATCTGCTCGACATAGAGGGTAAGAAGAAGTATGAGACGCTTACCTTCTTCCAACCCCAGATATTCCGCCGCGACTATCTGTTCCAGCAGGAGGGCAAGTACAAGGGCAACACCCTTCGCACCCATGCCGGTGGCGTCTGGCTCGACGGCTATAGCGACCACCTGCCGACACTCGTGTACCTGGTAAAAACTAAAAAATAAATATGACTATTATTGGAATTGCAGGCGGCACCGGGTCGGGTAAGACTACCGTCGTCAAGAAAATTGTCAAGGCGCTGCCCCCTCATTGTGCAGCGCTCATCCCCCTGGACTCGTATTATAACGATACCACCAACCTTTCCGATGAGGAGCGCCGTGCTATCAACTTCGACCATCCTGATGCCTTCGACTGGAAACTGCTTACGGAGCACATCAAGATGCTGAAGAACGGTGAGCCTATCGAACAGCCCACCTATTCGTACATCGTCTCGAACCGACTGCCCGAGACGGTGCATGTGGAGCCCAAGCCGGTCATCATCCTGGAAGGCATCATGACGCTGCACTACAAGAAGCTGCGCGACATGATGGACCTGAAGATCTTTGTTGACACCGACGATGATGTCCGGCTCATCCGCAACATCCGCCGCGATGTGGTAGAGCGTGGCCGTACCGTTGAGATGGTGCTCGACCGCTACGAGAAGGTGCTGAAGCCCATGCATGAGCAGTTTATCGAACCCACCAAGAAATTTGCCGACCTCATCATCCCGTGGGGCCACGAGAACAAGACCGGCATTCACATCCTCAAGACCTATATTGAGGGTATTGTGACCAACGTATAAATAGACACAGTGCAGTGGGGATTATCCGATAAAGTCAGGATAGTCCTCTTCTTCTTCCTTCGCCTCTTTGGGAGTGTCAGCGGGTTGCGTGTCGTTGTTAATCTCCGAACTGATTTCTTCCGCCTGGCTCTCCATTTCCAGCTGTTGCTTGCGCTGCAGTTCGTCGCGCATACGGTCTGCCTGCTTGCGAATGCTGTGAATCTTGAGGGCGTTGATGAGTTCTGTCACCCCGTAGAGCAGACAGCACCAGCCCAGAATGAGCAGAGGCAGCTCGGCACTCTCCATAGGTTTCAGTATGACGAAGAGCCCCGTGACGAGAATCAGCGAGGGAGCCACCCAGAATCCAAAGGGAACGCTGCCCAACCTGCGGGCAGCCACGAGGTTCATCAGCTGTTGGACGCCGCCCAGCACCATGATAGCCCCCAGGATATACATCAGTCCGTGAATGAACGCCCCCGGTGTCACTGCCAGCACCAGACCTAGAATGATGCTGCCTACTCCCACGATGGGGAAGGTGGGCTGGCTTCCTGTAATGATACGTCCCTGCTGGTCGGTGATGGTATATTCGCCGGCATGTTTCCTGGCATTCAGGTAGGCTATCAGGGCGATAATGCCCGACAGTAGGAACAAGACACCAATGGCTATGGTGAGCCACGTCACGCCGTCCTGCGGAAATTTCAGCAAGAGTACACCTACCACAATAGCGCACAGCGCGCGGAAGATGGAACTTTGGAATATCTTCATGACTATATACTGTTTGGGATGATTTTTATTTCGTGTTATTTGATACCCCTTGCGTTCAGTGCCTTCGAATAGCGGGCTGCATTCTGCAGGTGTTCCTGATAGTTCTTGGCGAAGTTGTGGGTACCCGAGAAATCCTCCTTGGCACACATGTACAGATAGTCGTGCTCCACGTGGTTCAGCACGGCGTCGATACCCTTGATGCTGGCTATCTTGATAGGACCTGGTGGCAACCCGGTGTTGCGATAGGTATTGTAAGGCGAGTCGATGGTGAGCTGCTTCTGCCAGATGCGCTTCAGTTCAAACTGCTTGAGGGCAAACTTGATGGTGGGGTCGGCCTGTAGGGGCATTCCCGTCTTCAGCCGGTTCAGATACATACCCGCTATCATGGGCTTCTCGGCCGTGTTGGCCGTCTCCTCGTCGATGATGCTGGCCAGCGTGCACACCTCAGTGGGTGTCAGATGCATCTGCGCAGCCTTCTGTTCGCGGTCGCCCTGCCAGAAGCGGTTGTGCTCCTTCTGCATCCGTTCCAACAGTCCGTCTGCCGACATGTTCCAGTAGACGTCATACGTGTCGGGCACAAACATGGCGCTGATGGTGGCGGTATCATACCCGTATCGCTGGCATGTCTCCTGGCTCGTCAGGGCACTGGCGATGGTGGCCGAGTCGAGCATCAGGCGCTTTGCCAGCAGGGCGGCCAGGCGGTCCATCGTGCGTGCCTCCGGAATCGTCAGGTTCATGCTGCTCTGCTGTCCGTTCTTCAGTCGGCGGAACAGGGTGACGGCACCTTCGCCGGGATTGATGGCGTAGCGGCCTGTCCGGATGTGCTTGCCGTAGTCGCTGTGCCGCAACAGGGTCGATAGTGCCGACATGCCGGCCGTATGGCACGTGGGGCTCATTTTGGCCAGTACCGAGTCTTGGGTGTCGTCGTCGTCAATATACAGATATTGTGGGTCTTCCAGTTTCGACACACCGCTGAAAGCATAGTAGGCCGTCAGTCCAATGATGAGCACCATGCCTATTGCAGCCACATATAAATATGTACGCGAATCGAACTTTTTCATCTTTGTTGTTATAAATCGGTTGCAAAGATACAAAATAAGTGAGAGAAAAGCAAAAGAAAATGCTTTTCTTTTGCTTTTCCGAATGAAAAGTAACTTCGGCGAAGCCAAAGTTGCGAAATAATTCATCATTCATGATTCATAATTCATAATTATTTTGTAATTTTGCACAAACAATTACGAAAATGAAACTGAAATTCTCCATACACTACCACACCTCATGGGGCGAAAGCCTGCATGTAAGCATTGATTTCCACAGTCAGGACGGCACGGTGCGCCATCAGAATCTGCTGATGCAGACAGAGGATGGCGAGCTTTGGACGCTGGAGACGGCCGCCCTGATGAGTCGTCAGCATCCGTTGAGCCATATCGTCTATGCCTATCAGTTAGAGAATGCCGACGGCGAGGTGCTTCGCCGCGAGTGGGACCTGCTGGCGCGCATTTACCGTTACGATGCTTCGAAAGACTATATCTTCCACGACGAATGGCGTGACCGTCCGTTGCCCCTTCATTTGTATTCCGCAGCTTATCAGACCACCGTTCACGGCCAGCACGGCGAGCAGGTGAGGGCTTTGCCGCTGCCTTTGTTTCGCCGCACGGTAATTTTCCGCATATCGGCTCCTCAGTTGAAGCCGGGGCAGCTGGTTGCCGTCAGTGGCTCGCATCCGGCTATTGGCTCCTGGAACACCAGTCGCTACCTGAAGATGGAGTATGCCGGCCAGCAGGAGTGGATGCTGTCAGTCAACGTACAAGGTTGGCTGTTTCCGATAGAATATAAATATGTGGTGGTCGACGCGAAGAGCCACGAGTTGGTGGCTTGGGAGGAGGGCGACAACCGCGTAGCCTCCATCAGTCAGCCCGAGGGCATGTCGCCCGAGCTTCCCGACGGGCAGGTTCTGGTGCTCTACGGCGGACATCTGCGGTTGCGTGAGGAGTCGTGGCGTGCTGCCGGAGTCAGCATCCCCGTTTTTTCGCTGCGCTCCGAGCATTCCTATGGCGTCGGCGACTTTGGCGACCTGCGGCGGATGGTCGACTGGGCTGTGGCAACAGGCATGAAGTTCATCCAGACGCTGCCCGTCAACGATACCACCACCGACGGCCACTGGCACGACTCCTATCCCTATAATATTGTCAGCGTCTTTGCGCTCCATCCACATTACGTCGACTTGGAGGCTGCAGGCACCCTGCGTTCGAAGACGCTGACGACCCAGTTCCAGCGCCGCCGTCAGGAGCTGAATGCCCTGCCGTATAGTGACTATGAGGCCGTCGACCGCGTGAAGTCTGAATACCTGCATGCGTTGTTTGCCGAGCAGGGCAGCAAGGTCGTGAACAGTAAAGACTACAAGGATTTCGTCAGTGCCAACGAAGACTGGCTGGAGCCCTATGCCAAGTGGAGGGCGGGCAGTGCCGGGACGGAGCAATACTTCATGTATGTCCAGTATCTGCTGCACACCCAGCTGAAGGCTGCCGCCGACTATGCCCGTTCGAAGGGCGTGGTGCTGAAGGGCGACCTGCCCATTGGCGTCAGTGCCGACAGCGTGGAGGTCAGCCGGCATCCGGAATACTTCAACCTCGACTCGCAGACGGGTGCTCCCCCCGACCGTTTTTCGCAGCAAGGCCAGAACTGGGGGTTCCCCACCTTCCGCTGGAGCGACGAACTGTTAGCCATGCAGCGCCGCCGTCTGCAGCACATGTCGCAATATTTCGATGCGCTGCGCATCGACCACGTCCTAGGCTTCTTCCGTGTCTGGGAGATTCCTGCCGATGCCGTCTACGGTCTGCTGGGCCACTTTTCGCCTGCCTTGCCGTTGACCGTTGGCGAGATAGAGTATTTCGGGCTGCCCTTCCGGAAGGAGCTGTTTACGAAACCCTTCATCAACGACCGGCTGATAGAGCGTCTCTTCGGCATCCACGCACAGTATGTTCGCGAAAACTGTCTGGTGCGCAAGGCCTACAACCTCTATGACCTGCGTGCAGAATACGACACCCAGCGCAAGGTGGCCACCCGTTTTGCCGACTGTCACGACGAGAACAGCCTTTGGATTCGTGAGGGCCTGATGAGGCTCATCAGCGACGTACTCTTCGTGGAAGACCCGCGCCAGCCCGAAATGTATCACCCCCGCATCGGCGTCATCAATGAACCCATCTATGACGCTCTCTCGGGTGAAGAAAAAGATGCCTTCCTGCGGCTCTACAACAACTACTTCTACCAGCGCCATTCGTTCTTCTGGGGACAGCAGGCCCTGAAGCGGCTGCCCGCCATGCTCAAGGGCTGTCCGATGCTGGTCTGTGCCGAAGACTTGGGTATGCTGCCCGACTGTGTGGAGCCCGTGCTCGACCAGTTGCGCATCCTGACGCTCGAAATCCAGCAGATGCCCAAGCAGCAAGGTTTCGAGTTTGCCCACCTGGACGCCAACCCCATCCGTTCCGTAGCCACTATTTCCACCCACGACATGTCGCCCTTGCGACTATGGTGGCAGGAGAACCCTGAGCACCGCCAGCGCTACTTCGTCACCATGCTGCAGAAGGAGGGCCGCGCCCCCGAGCAGTTGCCGGCCCATCTGGCAGAGGAAGTCATAGCCCGCCATCTCTACTGTCCGTCGATGCTCTGCATCCTGCAGTTGCAAGACTGGTTGGCGATGGACTCCGAGTTGCGCCGCAAGAGTCCCCAGGAGGAACGCATCAACGTGCCCAGCGACCCCTACAACCGTTGGCAGTACCGCATGCACCTGACTATCGAGCAACTGCTGGCAGCCGTCAAATTTAATAATAAGGTCCGCACCATGATTCAGCGCAGCAGGCGTTGAATCATCGTCTCCGGCCCTCAGACCTTCACTTTTGAAACAACAAAATTTAGCATTGGGAGATGATAAAATTCTCACTATTTGCTATTCGCTTTTCACTGAAAAGTCGTACCTTTGCACGCAGGAAAGAAACAAAAGGATTTATGACGTTACGTATGGACTTTCTGACGGCTGCTTTGTCAGTCAGTCTGGCAGTTTTTTCACAACCGGCAGGTGTCGTGCTCGACACGCTGCAGGTGAAGCATGTCGACTTCCGGGGCAAGACCCAGGAGGGCATCATCGTCTGCAATAAGCTGATAAGCCAGGACCTCCGTGAGATTTTTGCTGCGTTGTATCAGGCGCAGTATCCCATTGAGCGCATTCGCCCCATCTCGGAATACGGCGACGACGACGAACGCTCCATGCAGGCCAACAACACGTCGTGCTACTGCTATCGCCCCATTGAGGGCAGCCGGAAGCTGTCGAACCACGCCCGAGGGCTGGCCATCGACGTCAACCCGCTGTACAACCCCTGCGTGCGCCGCAGGCAGGACGGCACGCTGCTCATTCAGCCCGCTACGGGCAAGCCCTACGTAGACCGCTCGCCCGCCTTTAAATATAAGATTACCCGGCGTGACCTCTGCTACCGGCTGTTCACGCAGCATGGCTTCAAGTGGGGCGGGGCGTGGCGTTCGCTGAAGGATTACCAGCACTTTGAGAAAGCAGAATAGAAATGACATGATATGAATGCAAGACTGATATTGGATTTCCTGCGCCAGGTGGCGATGAACAACAACCGCCCCTGGTTCCAGGAGCATAAGGCAGCATACGAAGCTGCCAAGACTGAGTTTGAACGCGGCGTGGCACAGGCGCTGGAGCGCTATGTGGCTTTCGACGACTCGCTGGCCCCTCTGCAGGTGAAGGACTGTACCTACCGCTTCTATCGCGACACCCGCTTCTCGCCCGACAAGTCGCCCTACAAGACCCACATGGGGGCATACATCTCGGCGCGTGGCAAGAAGTCGCTGCATGGCGGCTACTACATCCACTTGGAACCCGACTCCTGTCTGGTGGCCTGTGGCAGCTACTGGCTGCCCACCAACATCCTGACCTCCTGTCGCAACGAAATCATGGCCAATACCGACGAGTGGCTGCGCTGTGTGGAGTCGAAGGAGTTCGTGAAGTATTTTGGCGACCGTTTCGAACCCTGTACGGAGCAAGAGTCGTGGACTGCGAAGCAGGGCTTCGGCATGGAGAAGCTGAAGACGTGTCCCGTCGGCTTCCCCCGCGACTGGGAGCACGTGCGCTACCTGCGACTGAAGAACTACTGTTGCTGGCATCGTGTGGGCGACGACTTCTTTGATGGTGACCGCTGGCTGAAGGATACCGAGAAGATGTTCCGGGCCGCCAAACCCATGCAGGACTTTATCAACAGCGTCGTCGACGACTATGAGTAACTATCAGACCTTCATCTTCGACTTGGACGGCACCCTGCTGGACACCCTGCGCGACCTGGCCGGCAGCGTGAACCATGCCTTGCGGCAGTTCGGAATGCCTGAGCATTCGCTGGACGACATCCGGCGCTTTGTGGGCAACGGAGTCAGACGGCTGATGGAACGGGCCGTTCCCCAGGGGGCAGACCATCCTCAGTTTGAGGAAGTCTTTGCGGCCTTCCGCCGTCACTATATGGAACACTCGCTGGACACCACCCGGCCCTACGACGGCATCGCCGACACGCTGCGCCAGCTGAAGCGGCGCGGTTGCCGCATGGCGGTGGTGAGCAACAAGATGATGGCGGCAACCCGGGAACTCGTCGGCCACTTCTTCCCCGAGATAGAAGTCGCCATCGGCGAACACGAGGCCGAGGGCATCCGCAAGAAACCGGCCCCCGACACCGTCTACGAAGCCCTGCGCCAGCTGGGAGTGGGGAAGGAGGGAGCCGTCTACGTGGGCGACAGCGATGTTGACCTGGCGACGGCACGCAACAGCGGACTGCCTTGCATCAGCGTGCTCTGGGGATTCCGCGACCGGCAGTTTCTGCAAGAAAATGGTGCCACAACGTTTGTCGCAGCACCATGTGAGTTGTTGGAGATGGCCTCAGACCTCTCGCCTCAGACCTTTAAGATCCTACCTGATAAACAGTAGCTCGCGGTATTTGGGCAGCGTCCACAGGCCGTCCTCGACAATCATTTCCAGCTTGTCGGTCTCGTAGCGGATGTCCTCCATCTTGGGGCATACCGTGTCGTGATAGGCTATGGCACGCTGGTGGATGTCATGAATGCGGTTGGCCACGCGGCGTGCATCCGTCAGCTCGTCAACCAGCTGCTCTATCTTCTCCGTGCGCTCGGCTATCTCCTCAATGAGTTTCATGTTGCGGGCGGAGAGCCGCTCGGCTTTCTCGGCGGTGAAGACGTCCTTCATGCCCTGCACGTTCTTGATGAGCTGCGACTGGTAGTGGGTCGAGACGGGGATGATGTGGTTCATGGCCATATCGCCCAGCACACGGGCCTCTATCTGCACCGTCTTCACGTACGTCTCCCATTTCACCTCGTTGCGGGCCTCCAGTTCCTTGCGGTTCATGACCTTCGTCGACTCGAACATCTTGACGCTGGAATCGTCCAGATAGTGCTCGAAGATGACGGGACACGACTTCTCGACGTCCAGGCCGCGCTTCTCAGCCTCTTTGACCCACTCGTCGGAGTAGCCGTTGCCGTCGAAACGGATGGGCTTGCAGGCCTTGATGTCGTCGCGCAGCACCTCGACAATGGCTTGCATAACGGAGTTATGCCTTTTCTCGGAGTTTTCGGAGTTCTCTGAGTTCTCGGCAATTTTCTGGTCGACGCGCTCCTTGAACGATGTCAGGGCTTCGGCCATCGCTGCATTCAGGGCTATCATGGCCGAGGCGCAGTTGACGCTGGAGCCGGGGGCACGGAATTCGAAGCGGTTGCCCGTGAAGGCGAAGGGCGACGTGCGGTTGCGGTCGGTATTGTCGACGATGAGGTCGGGAATCTGCGGAATGTCAATCTCCATGCCCTGCTTGCCCTTCAGGTTGAACAGCTCCTGCTTGTCCGACTGTTCGATGTGGTCGAGTAGTTCCGTCAGCTGGGTGCCCAGGAAGCTGGAGATGATGGCCGGCGGGGCCTCGTTGCCGCCCAGACGGTGGGCATTGGTGGCCGACATGATGCTGGCCTTCAGCAGTCCGTTGTGGCGGTGTACGGCCATCAGCGTCTCCACGATGAAGGTCACGAAGCGCAGGTTCTCTTCCGGCGTCTTGCCGGGAGCGTGCAGCAGCACCCCGTTGTCGGCACTGAGCGACCAGTTGTTGTGCTTGCCCGAGCCGTTGATGCCGTCGAAGGGCTTTTCGTGCAGCAGCACGCGGAAGCCGTGATTGCGGGCCACTTTCTTCATCAGCGACATGAGCAGCATGTTGTGGTCGACGGCCAGGTTGCACTCTTCGAAAATGGGGGCCAGCTCAAACTGGTTGGGGGCTACCTCGTTGTGGCGGGTCTTGACGGGGATGGCCAGCTCCAGGGCCTGAATCTCAAGGTCTTTCATGAAGGCCTGGACGCGGTCGGGGATGGTGCCGAAGTAGTGGTCGTCCATCTGCTGGTTCTTGGCCGACTCATGGCCCATCAGCGTGCGTCCAGTCATCAGCAGGTCGGGGCGGGCCGAGTAGAGGCCTTCGTCAACGAGGAAGTACTCCTGTTCCCAACCCAGGTTCACCTGCACCTTCTGGACGTCGTCGTAGAAATACTGGCAGACGTCGCGGGCGGCCTTGCCGACGGCGTGCAGGGCACGCAGCAAGGGAGCCTTGTAGTCGAGGGCCTCGCCGGTGTAGGCTATGAAGATGGTGGGAATACACAGCGTGTCGTCAATGATGAACACGGGGCTGGTGGGGTCCCAGGCGCTGTAGCCTCGGGCTTCGAAGGTGTTGCGGATGCCGCCGTTGGGGAACGATGAGGCGTCGGGCTCCTGCTGCACCAGCAGCTTGCCGCTGAATTTCTCTATCATGCCGCCCTTGCCGTCGTGCTCTACGAAGGCATCGTGCTTCTCGGCAGTGCCCTCGGTCAGTGGCTGGAACCAGTGGGTATAGTGGGTGACACCCATCTCCAGGGCCCACTGCTTCATGCCGGCAGCCACCGCGTCGGCTATCGAACGGTCCAGACGGGCTCCGTTGTCCATCACGTCAATCATCTTGTCGTAGACGTCTTTGGGCAGGTAGCGATACATCTTCTGCTTGTTGAACACATACTTGCCGAAATATTCCGAGGGGCGCTCGCTGGGCACCTTCACGTCTGCGGCACGCTTCTTGAAAGCTTCCTCTACAACCTGAAATCTTAAATTGTTTGCCATCTTGTTATATAGTCTTTGCCTATTATTCGGCTGCGAAGGTACGAAGAAAAAATGGACTGACCAAGAATTGCACCTGTTTTTCTGTGCTACCCTTTAGGGTGTCATGATGGTGGCGTTGGTTGATTTGTTCACTTTTTTTATGGATAATCATTTTGGTGGTATTATTTCTGAATTCGAAAATTATACAATCCTTTTTGGCTGCATAGTTAGGAAAATTTTTCGCGCTAACCAGGAAAATTTTTTTGCTTCGCCGGGCGCTTCAAAAATCCTTTTTCTGCAACGCTGCAAAGGTACGGATTTTTCATGACCCTCACAAGTTTTTTAATCCAAAGATTTAGTTAAAAAGTGT
>CAMOQW010000020.1 GCA_946623195.1 uncultured Prevotella sp. | reverse complement strand
AACGAGAACTCGCCAATCTGGACGAACGAGAAGCTGGTCAGCATGGAGTCGCGCAGCGTCTGACCGCCCCACCAGCATCCCAAGGTGCCAAAGAGAATCATACCGATGATAATGACCATGCTGACATACACGATGCTTATCCAGTATTCCGACAATGAAGACGGGTCGATGAGCATACCTACGGAGATGAAGAAGATGGCGGCAAAGACATTCTTCAGCGGTGTCATCAGCTTTTCGATACGATGCGACTCCACAGTCTCGGCAAGGATGGAGCCCATCACGAAAGCACCGAGGGCACTGCTGAACCCTGCTTCTTCTGCCGTCAGCACCATACCCAGGCACAGGCCCAGGGCGAGGATGATCAGCGTCTCGTCGTTCAGATGTTTTTTCAAGAGGCGTATCAGCGTCGGGATAATCAGTATTCCGCAGATGAACCATGCTACGAGCGTAATGGCCAGATGGATGACCTTGCCGGCCAACTCGGCACCCTCGAACTGATGGCGGATGGCTATGCTGGAGAGCAATACCATCAGTACCACAGCCACCACGTCCTCTACAATCAGGATGCTGGTGGCGCCCTTGACGAAACGCGCCTTGCGCAAGCCTGCCTCGTCGATGGCCTTCATCACAATAGTGGTGCTCGACATGCAGAGCATACCCGCCAGGAACAGCGAGTTGACCATGTCAAAATTGGCATCCTTTCCCACGGCGTAGCCAAAGAGCATCATGCCTGCGATGATGGTCAGCGCACCGATTGCTGCCACCTTGCCGCTGCTGATGAGGTTCTTCAGACGGAACTCCAGACCGATGCAGAACAATACGAACAGCACACCGATGTCGCCCCATTGCTTCACGTTGTCTGGATTCACAAGGGTCTCGCCAAACAGATGAGGACCAACCAAGACGCCTGCAACGATATAGCCCAGCACCACTGGCTGCTTTAACAACTTAAACACGATACTGACTACAGCTGCTGTAATCATCAAAACGTATAAATCTTGTACCATTACTTAATAGTTGTATTGTAAATGAACTGTTTCGCCTCGTGGCTAACAATAGTTTCGCTACAAAAGTACTAAATAATTGGGAATAATTGACCCTCTCGCCCCACCTTTTTGTATTTATTGGCTAAAAAAGTGGCAAAAGGAACACCGCCCGAATGCTGGCAGTCATAGAGGTGTGATACTTTAGTTAATATAATCGGTACACCCCAAAAGGATGTACCGATTATATGACGATCATTGATGTTTGTCTTACTTCACGACGACTTTCTTCACACTGCCGTCACCCATGACGACGATGTTCAGACCGCGCTGCAGGCCGTTCTGGCGGATGCCCTTGAGGTTGTAGACGGCCTTGACGCCCTTACTGCCCTGCTTCTCGATGGTCTCGATGCCAGTAGCGGCTTCCCACTCCTGGTCGAACTGGGCTTTCAGCTCCTTTGACTTCTCGCCGTTGTTGGCAATGTAGATGTCGTAAATCTTCGGCGTGCCCGTATTGACGTCAGGCTGTGAGACGCGGACATACACCTCGTCGGTGCCATCGTAAACGGCTACATCCTTCTGCCACAGACGGCTGAAGCCAGACTTGGCGATGGTGTCGCCAACCTGTGTCCAGTTGTCGCCATCGGCAGACACCTCCATCATCAGGTTTCCGGAACCCATGTTGTCAATCATGACGATGTCGAACGGACCGGCATACTTGTTCTTCGACTGGATGACGGCGGTAGGACGCTCGCCGGCAGCGAACTTGTAGAAGCAGATGTTGTTCTTGGTAGCCACGAAGATGGTGTCAATATCCAGAGAGCTGACGGGATAGATGCCGTCGTTGTCGCCGATGACGTCGGTCTTCGGGTCGTTGTTCTGCCAGAGCACGCCCTGTCCCTTGGTCATGACCATCCACTGAGGCTCTTCCAGAGGTTCGTCAGAGGTTACCCAGTCAATTTCCTGGTCGTAAACGGTTATCTCGTCGCCGGTTTCAGGGTCTGTTTCTGTGTGGCTCGACTCCTTGTTCCACATGGAGAAGTTGTCGTTGGTGCCGGCAGCAAACATGTTGCCGTTGTTGGTCAGCACGGTCTCGCCGTCGGTCTGCTTAATCCAGTTGGCAGGTGCGTAGAAGTGCGACAGGACGTCAACGGCTACGCGGGCATTCTTGACTACTGCACGTTCGTGAGCCACCTCTGACCATACCGACTCAGCGGCTACGACAAAAGCATAGATGTCGGTAGGCTTGGTGACGGTGATGGCATCCTTGTAGACATCGGAAGCGTTGATCTTCGTAGAACCCGTCATGTTGTAGTAGACCACAAGGCCCTCGGCATCAGAGCCGCTGTCAATGGTGACGATGGTCTTGCCGTCCTCGTAGGCCATGTTGATGACCGGCGTCTTGGGCTGTTCCTTGATGGCTACTTCCATCGTGTTTACCTTGCTGAGCAGATAGCCTTCGGCAATGACGGCAGCCTTGACGGTGATGGGCTCGGTGGTGTTGATGACACCCGTGTACTCTGTGCTGTTCTCCGTAGGCTCAGAGCCGTCGATGGTATAATAGATGTGAGGCTTCACCAGCGATTTGGCTGCTGTCATGGTGATGTTGGTGTTGCGGTCTTTGTATTCCAAAATGATGCCGGGCTCGGGAGCCTGTGTCACTTCGTTCTTCGACTCTATCAGCATTTCGACGGCATTGCTAAGAATCTTGGTGGATGCTTCCGAAGCGCCGTAGGGGAAATAGATGTAGCCGTTGTGGTTGATGTTGTGCAGGTGGGCCACTACGTTCTGGTCGCTCATGTCCTTCAGGGGCGTAGCGTCGCCTTCGAAATATTCACCCAGGGTGACACCCATAGCACCTTCGCCCAACTCGACAAATGAGATGGCCTCATCGCCTTCGCCCTCAGTAGTGGCTTCTACGCCCTTGAGGAGTGAATGCGTGGCGTCCTTGATGACACCGACGGGGGTCTCCAGGGCTACGGCGGTGCCGTATGTCCATGCAGCATAGAGGTTGGCATTCATGTTCAGTATCGGCGTGAAGGGCAGTGCCTGCTTCACCACTGCTACAGCGGCATTGTCGGCAGGTATGCTGGCAGACAGTACGACCAGGCTATACTTCTGCAACTCTTCTGCGGTGACAGTTGTGGAAGCTACGTCAATGGGAGTCACCGTGGTGTTCTCGCGTGCTTGCAGGGCAGCAATAAATGCATCCTGCTCTCCCGTGTACAGGTAGGCGACGTTGTTCGTTACTTCCGGGTCTCCTTCGCCAATGACGATGCTATAGATATGGAAACCGTTGGTAGCCGAAATCTTCAGATCTGATTCGTTGCCGGTGTTGTTTGTCAGTACGACAGTAGCCTGTTCTTTGGTCGTGAACGACGTGGCACCATCGGCATCTGAAAATCCTGACGTGGAGCATTTGAATCCACGGGCTTCTGAGCTGGAGTGGGAGGCATAGACGATGGTAACCTTTTCGCCGGCAGGAATGCTGGGAATGGTGACGCAGTCTTCTGCCTTCTTGCCGTTCAGCCAGATGTACTTGTCGCCGTCAACGCCATAGGCTACATTCAGATGGTTGGCTGAAACGGCTCCGAACGTCAGACCTTCGGTCTCCGGACAAGTCCACTCAGCACCGTCAATAGTGTAAGTCAGCGGTCCGGCAGCGCTACGCTTGGCAGACTGGATAATCTTCCCGGCCGTTTGGTCTGTCCAACCGGCAGCCTTCAGGTTGTCAATAGTCGTCTGCTTGAATCCTTTTGTGAAGTCCCAAGTCTTTCGTTGTGCCTGAGCACCTACGGTCAGTAGGGCCAGCAACGCTAAAGTAAATAATTTCTTCATAAGCTTAGTAATTTAATTAGTAGAGTTAGTGATTATTTGGGTGCAAAGTTAATAAAATTGCCCGATTGCGCCAAATGTTTTCGATATAATTTGGTGCAATCTCGTAAAATAGTCGAGATTGCGCCAAGCTATAACTTGTTCTGGTGCTTCCGTGGGGATGACTGTTCTGAGAAACTTCTCTCAGAAATTCCCAAAAAGCCTACTGCCTACATGGAAATGGCAGCAAAGCCGGAAATTTTGAAACAAACAAATGCTCAAGATGGCAAAAACAGCCTCATTGCCCAATAATCTGCTTCGGATGCAATAATTTTCCGCTTTCGTACGTTATTTATTACGTGGAAAAACGATGTAAGGTCATATTGATGCTGATGTGGCTGGTCGTAGCTTCGGCTATGGCCCAGCAGGAGCCGTCGTTCAGCCACTACTGGGCGCTGGAGCCGTCGTTCAACCCGGCAGCGGCCGGCAAGGAGCAGAAAATCAATGTGACGGGAGCCTACGCCATGACGATGGTGGGCTTCGAGCACAATCCGCGCACCATGTATATTGCCGGCGACATGCCGGTCAGGCTGTTGAACCAGATGCACGGCGTGGGCCTGCAACTGTTTAACGACGAGATAGGTCTGTTCACCCACCAGCGGCTGGCCGTGCAGTATGCCTATAAGCACAAGCTGCTGGGCGGAACGGTGAGTGTGGGCATTCAGGTGGGTATGCAGAGCGAGAAGTTCAAGGGCTCGCAACTGGACCTGCGGGAAGACGACCCCAACCTGACGACGACAGATGCCACCGGCACGGCTATGGACTTGTCGGCAGGCCTCTACTATACGCACAAGAACTGGTATGCCGGCCTGTCGGTGCTACATGCTACGGCACCCTCGATAGATCTGGGCGATAAGTCCATCTACGACATGAGCCGGGCATATTATTTGACGGGTGGATACAATATTAAACTAAGAAATCCGTTTTTTACAATACATCCCTCTCTGCTGGCGCGCTATGACGGCGTGGGCTACAGGGTGGATGTGACGGCCCGGCTGAAATATACCCACAACAAGCGGGTGATGTATGCTGGCGTGGCCTATAGTCCGACCAATTCGGTGACGGCCATGATAGGCGGCCTCTTTCATGGCGTCAGCCTGGGCTACAGCTACGAGTTCTATACGTCCGCCATCGGTATCGGCAACGGCTCGCACGAGTTGTTCGTAGGCTACCAGACGGAGCTGAACTTCGGAAAGAAGGGCCGCAACAGGCACCAAAGCGTAAGAATGCTGTAGAAGTGAGAAGTGAAAAGTGAATAGTGAAAAATAGATATATGGAAAGACGAGAACATAGCATGAAGCGGAAGGGAGTGACGGCGAAAGGGCTTATACCTTTTTACCTTTTTACCCTTTTACTTTTACTTACCGCCTGTTTTGGCGGCAAGCACGTGTCGTCGGCAGGCGGCGAGGTGACCGGAGTGGGAGGCCGCGCTTTCAGCGAGCCTGCACCCTACGGAATGACACTCATCAAGCGGGGCCATCTGAAGATGGGTATCGACAAGCAGGACTCCCTGTGGGGCAAGCAGACCCCCGTGAAGGACATCTCCATAGAGGGATTCTGGATGGACGAGCGCGAGGTGACCAACTCGATGTACAGGCAGTTCCTGCTGTATGTGCGCGACTCCATCGTACGCGAACGCCTGGCCGACCCGGCCTACGGCGGCGATGAGTCGTACAAGATTGAAGAAGACAAGAACGGTGACCCGGTGAAGCCCCACCTGAACTGGAAGAAGTCGATTCCCCGAAAGCCCAACGAGGATGAGCAGCGCGCCATCGAGAGCGTCTACGTGACCAATCCGGTGACGGGAGAGCGAATGCTGGACTGGCGCCAGATGAACTACCGCTACGAGGTGTACGACTATACGGAGGCTGCCAAGCGCAAGTACCGCATCAATCCCGAGGAGCGCGAACTGAACACCGACATCCGCCCCAACCCGAACGAGCAGATATGGATCTCGAAGGACACGGCCTACATCGACGACGAAGGCAACATCAAGCGCGAGACCATCAACCGCCAGTACACGGGACCATACGATTTCCTCAATACGTACATTATTAATATCTATCCCGACACGACATGCTGGGTCAACGACTTCCCCAATGCCGACAACGAGTCGTACATGCGCTACTATTTCTGGAACGGCTCCTATAACGACTATCCCGTGGTGGGCGTCACGTGGGAACAGGCCAATGCCTTCTGCGCCTGGCGCACGGAATATCTGCTGAAAGGCTTGGGAGGGGCGGCCCGCTACGTGCAGCGCTACCGCCTGCCGACAGAGGCAGAGTGGGAGTTTGCGGCCCGTGGCAAGGACCAGACGGAATTCCCGTGGGAGAACGAAGACGTGCTGAACGGCAACGGATGCTTCTTTGCCAACTTCAAGCCGGACAACGGCAACTATACCAAGGACGGCAACCTGATAACCAGCAGGGTGGGCATCTATTCGGCCAACTCCAACGGACTGTACGATATGGCGGGCAATGTGGCAGAATGGACCAGCACCATCTATACGGAGGCCGGCGTGGAGGCCATGAACGACATCAACCCCCAGTTGCGCTATAATGCCGCCAAGGAAGACCCCTACCGGCTGAAGAAAAAGAGCGTGCGCGGCGGGTCGTGGAAAGACCCCGAGAGCTACATCCGTTCGGCCTGGCGCTCGTATGAATACCAGAACCAGCCCCGCTCGTACATCGGCTTCCGCTGTGTGCGCTCGTTGGCCAATACTACCAGTGACAAGATAAAAGTAAAGAAAGGGAAGAAAAAATGACGGTCTATAGCAAATTCAATGTCATCTACCGCTTGCAGAAGTGGCTGGATAGTGTCCCCGGACAGACATTCATGAACTATGCCTATTCGTGGGGTGCCTCGATCGTGATTCTCGGTACGCTGTTCAAGCTGACCCACCTGCCGGGAGCCAACTTCATGCTGTTCCTGGGCATGGGCACTGAGGTAGTCGTGTTCTTCATAGCAGCCTTCGACCGTCCGTTCGACAAGACGGCAGACGGTATGGACCTCGACATCCATGTGGCTGATGAGGCGACGGCGGCTGCTGTTGCTGACAGTCCCATTGTGGCAGGTGCTCCCATCGTGACTGGTGGCCCCGCTGTGGGCGGTGTCGTAGGCAATGGCGAGGAAGCATCTCGCTGGGAGGGCGGCCCCGTGGTGGTCGGTGGCGGCTCTGGCGGAGGAACCATCGTCTTCGGAGGTGGCACGGGTGGCACTGTCCAGACGGAAGAGCCGACGGAACCCGCCGGAGCGGCAGCAGGTCCTGTGGTCGTCGGTGGTGGCGGTACCATCGCCGGTGGAGTTGTGGGAGGCATTGTGGCTCCCCAGCAGCCCGTGGAGCAGCCGATGGCCGAGGAACTGAAGGAGGCCACCTCTAATTATATAGAAGAGCTGAACCGCCTGACCGAGATGCTGACCCAGGTGTCGGAGCAGAGCCAGCGCCTGACACGCGACTCGGAGGAGATGGAGAACCTGAACCGCACGCTGACAGGCATCAGCCGCGTCTATGAGATGCAGCTGAAGTCGGCATCGTCGCAGATTTCCACCATCGACGAAATCAACGAGCAGACCAGGCACATGGCCGAACAGATACAGGAACTCAACAGGATTTATGCCCGCATGATAGAAGCCATGCAGGTCAGGGCGAATATTTAGGAGAAGCATCGAACTATCGAAACTTCGAAACCTCGAAATCTCGAAACATCGAAAAAATAATAAGAAAAAAGAATGGCAATCAAGAAAAGACCGGTTTCTCCGCGTCAGAAGATGATCAACCTGATGTACGTCGTACTGATGGCCATGCTGGCGCTGAACGTCTCTAACGAGGTGCTCAACGGCTTCTCCATCGTGGAGGCAAGCCTGAACCGCACCACGCAGAGCGCTACCAGGGAGAATCTGGCGATATATGACGATTTTGCCGTGCAGATGAAGAAGAATCCGCAGAAGGTGAAGCAGTGGTACGACCTCTCGCAGGAAGTGAAAAGGCGGAGCGACCATCTGTACGGACTGGCTGACGAGCTGAAGGAGGCCATTGTCAAGGAAGCCGACGGCGAGGATGGCGATGTCAGCAACATCCGTAACAAGGAAGACCTGGAAGCTGCCAACCAGGTGATGCTGGCTCCGGGGCGCGGTCGCGGCAAGGAACTCTACGATGCCATCAACGACTATCGCGTCCATCTGCTGAAACTGGTCACCGACTATCATCAGAAGAAGACGATAGCTGCTAATCTCTCGACCGACGTCCCTAAGGAAACACATCTGGTGGGCAAGAACTGGCAGGAGTATATGTTTGAGTCGATGCCTGCTGCGGCTGCAGTCACGCTGCTGAGCAAGCTGCAGAATGATGTGCGCTATGCAGAGGGTGAGGTGTTGCGCACGCTGGTGTCGAACATCGACGTGAAGGATATCCGCGTGAATGCCCTCAATGCCTTCGTGATTCCCAACTCGCAGACCATCGTACGTGGCGACAAGTTCTCGGCTCGCATTGTGATGGCGGCTGTCGACACCACGCAGCAGCCACAGATATTCATCGGCGGCAAGGAGGTGCACCTGCGTGACGGACTCTATGAGACCGTCACCGGACGAACAGGCGATTTCACGCTGTCGGGATTCATACAGGTGGAGAACGGCAATGGCGACATGATCAAGCGCAACTTCGAGCAGAAATATACCGTAGTAGACCCTTCGGCCACCGTTTCGGCAGACCTCATGAACGTGCTGTATGCCGGCTATAACAACCCGCTGAGTGTCAGCGTGCCGGGCGTGCCGCTCAACAAGGTGCAGGCTACGATGTCGGGGGGTACGCTGCAACCCGTGGGACCGGGCCGCTATATTGCGCGACCTACGGCGGTAGGACAGAACGTGACCATTACCGTCACCTCTACGAATACGGGCCGTGCCCAACAGATGGGACAGTTCACCTTCCGCGTACGCCGTCTGCCTGACCCGACGCCGTATATTGCCATGAAGGATGAGTCGGGCAGCCCCGTCCGCTACAAGGGTGGCGGTTTGTCGAAGGCCCAGCTGATGGGGGTCGACGGCATCGGCGCTGCCATCGACGATGGCATTCTGGACATCGCCTTTAAGGTGCAGTCGTTTGAAACGGTATTCTTCGACAACATGGGTAATGCCGTGCCAATGGTGTCTGACGGAGCCAATTTCTCGGCTCGCCAGAAGGACACCTTCCGCAAGTTGGCACGCAACAAGCGCTTCTATGTCTCACGCGTCACCGCTATCGGACCGGATGGCATCTCGCGAAAGCTGAATGCCTCGATGGAAATCATCGTCAAATAGTAAAGAGTAAAAAACATTAAGAGTTAAGAAGATATGAAGAGAGTATTGTTCTTGTTAATGATAACACTGGTGGCCGGTGTGGCGCAGGCTCAGCCAAAGGCGCGTCGCCAACAGCAACAGCAGCAGGCCCAGCAGCAACAGTCGAAGACGCAGAATCAGGGTGTCTCCATGCGTGCCCGCCTGCAGTTTCCGACGGCTATCGACATGCCTGAGGACGTGGTGTGGCGGCGCGATATCTATCGCGAAATCGACCTCAACCAGGGCGGCAATGCGGGACTGTACTATCCGGTGGAACCCATCGACAAGCAGTTGAACCTCTTTACCTACGTGTTCAAACTGGCGCTCAATGGCTATATTCCCGTCTATGAGTACCGGCTGGACGGCAACGAGGTGTTCAACGACTCGTCTCGCGTACAGATGAAGACGGTGCTCGACAACTTCCATATCTACTATGAGGAGAAGAATGGCAAGTTGCGTGTGGACAACAGTGACATACCGTCGGCAGAGGTGAAACTCTACTACCTGAAGGAGAGTGCCTACTACGACCAGGCCAATTCCAGCTTCCACAGGAAGGTGCAGGCCCTTTGTCCCGTGATGCTGCGCGAGGACGACTTTGGCGGCGAGGCGGCCAAGTATCCGCTCTTCTGGGTGAAGTATGCCGACCTGGAACCCTTTCTGAGCCGTCAGACCGTGATGACCAGCGACAAGAACAATGCCGCCACGATGTCGATGGACGACTATTTTACGCTCAATCGCTATGACGGCAAAATCTACAAGACGAACAACATGCTGGGACGGACGTTGGCACAATACTGTCCTACCGACTCTGCGATGGCTAAGGAGCAGCAGAAAATCGAGGGTGAACTGAAGGCCTTCGAGGAGCATCTCTTCGGCGACAAACAGCGCAAGGACTCGCTCGACAGCATCTCGCGACTGACACCGGCCGAGCTGAAGGCTGCCCGCAAAGGCAAGAAAACGACAGGCCGCAGCCGCTCGGCGAAGGCCAAGCGTTCAAGCCGTGATTCGTCCAGTCCGGCCGTTTCTTCCGGGGCTGCAAGGGTCAGTGTACGCAGACAGCGTCACTAAATGAAGTAAAAGTGCAAAAAAAACGCGATAAATGTTGCTAATGTCGGATAAAATGCTTACTTTTGCCGACAGATTAACATTCACCATTAATTAAACGAAATGATTATGAAGAAATTTTTAGCACTTTTCGTGATGGCAGTAGCCCTTGCGCTTCCTTCACAGGCACAGACAAAGTTTGGCTTACAGGCTGGTGTGAATCTGACGAACATCTCGGATTTCTCTCTGAATGCAGCGGGTGTCGAGAATGCCATTAAGAGCAGAACGGGCTTCTTTGTGGGCCCGACTGTTAAGTTTACACTTCCTATCGTCGGCTTAGGGGTTGATGTGGCTGCACTGTATGACCAGCGTGAGGCTAAAACCAATGGCGAGACCATCAAGTCGCAGTCTATCCAGATTCCCATCAACGCCCGCTACGGTTTCGGCCTTGGCAGCCTGGCTGAGATTTTCCTGTTTGCCGGTCCTCAGTTCGGCTTCAATGTGGGTAGCAAGAACAAGACCTGGAAAGACTATCAGAATAACGTGTATGATTGGACGATGAAGAGCAGCAACTTCAGTGTCAACGTAGGTTTGGGTACTACTCTCTTGAAGCACCTCCAGTTGAAGGTCAACTACAACATTGCTCTCGGCAAGACCGGTGATGTTGAGGTGACGGATGGAGCCGGTGCTGCTTGGGATATCATCAGGGGTAAGGCCAAGGCCAATGCCTGGCAGGTTTCTGCTGCCTACTACTTCTAAATCATAAAGATTAACAGATAAAAATGGCAGGAAAGTGAATTTCCTGCCATTTTTTTTGTACCTTTGCATTCCGATGAGCTATGCTGATGTCATATTGCCCGTGCCACTGCAAGGCACGTTTACCTATGCCGTTCCTGAGGGAATGGGTGTCGGGGTAGGGTGTCGTGTGCTGGTGTCGTTCGGGCGCAGCAAGATGTATCTGGGTGTTGTGCTGCGGCTGCACGACCGGAAACCAGAGGGCTACGAGGTGAAGCCCATTGCTCAGCTGATGGATACGGAACCTATCGTGACGGCTCATCAGCTGAAACTATGGCAGTGGATTGCCGACTATTATCTGTCGCCCATCGGCGATGTCTACAAGGCTGCTTTGCCTGCCGGCCTGAAGGCGGAAGACGGCTATCGGCCAAAGACGGAGACCTATATCCGGCTGACCAAGCCCTACCGCAACGCTACGGCCCTGCATGTGGCACTCAATGTGCTGGCAAGGGCCAGAAAGCAGTTGGAGGCCTTCAACGAATATCTTGCCCTGTCGCACTGGGACGAGGTGGAGCTTGGTACGGAACCGGTGGAGGTGACCCGCGAGGAACTGCTGAATGTCAGCGGTGCGTCGGCTGATACGCTGAAGATGCTAGAGAAGCGCCAAATACTGGAAACTTATGAGGTTGAAGTGGGGCGCTTGAATCACGGCGGCGACTATCGGCCGGAACTGATCCAGCCGCTCAGTCCTGCGCAGCAGACTGCTTATAACGAGATACTCTTCTCCATGCTGAAGAAGAACGTCGTCCTGCTGCATGGGGTGACGGGCAGCGGCAAGACGGAAATATACATCCATCTTATCAAGTTGGCTCTGGAACGCAAGGAACAGGTGCTTTACCTGTTGCCGGAGATAGCGCTGACGGTACAGATGATGGACCGCCTGCAGCGGGTGTTTGGCAACAAGTTGGGCATCTATCATTCCAAGTATTCTGATGCAGAACGGGTGGAAATATGGCAGAAACAACTCTCGCAGAATCCCTATGAGGTCATCTTGGGGGCCCGCTCGGCCGTCTTCCTGCCCTTTCAGCGACTGGGAATGGTCATCGTGGACGAAGAACATGAAACCAGCTATAAGCAGCAAGACCCGGCACCGCGCTACCATGCTCGCTCGGCAGCCATCGTACTGGCTCAGATGTGTAATGCCAAAGTGCTTCTGGGCACTGCAACGCCCTCTCTGGAGAGCTACCACAATGCCAAGACGGGCAAATTCGGACTGGTGGAACTGAAAGAGCGCTATCAGGGTATAGAACTGCCGGAAATCCAGATCGTGGATACCGCTGACCTGCAACACAGAAAGATGATGGCCGGCCCCTTTTCACCTCTTTTGCTAACGCGTGTGCGCGAGGCCTTGGAGCGTGGCGAGCAGGCTATCCTGTTTCAGAACCGTCGTGGTTTTGCTCCTGTCGTTGAATGTCACCAGTGTGCGTGGGTACCAACGTGTCAGTACTGTGACGTGCCGCTGACCTATCACCGGCAGCTGAACCAGTTGACATGCCACTATTGCGGCTATACCTATCGTGTACCGACGGAATGCCCTTGTTGCGGAGGTACCGACCTGCGAACCCGTGGCTATGGTACGGAGAAAATTGAGGAACAAGTACGCGAAGTGTTCCCGGAGGCTCATATTGCCCGCATGGATATGGACACTACCCGGACTCGCAATGCCTACGAACGTATCATCAGTGACTTCTCGGCAGGGCGCACCAATATTCTGATTGGTACACAGATGATATCCAAGGGACTGGATTTCGACAAGGTCAGCGTGGTGGGCATCATCAATGCCGACGGTATGCTGAACCAGCCTGACTTCCGGGCATACGAGCATGCCTTCATGATGATGTCGCAGGTTAGCGGACGGGCAGGCCGTAAGCATAAGCGCGGATTGGTCATCCTGCAGACTAAGCAGAAAGACTTGCCGGTCATCGGCTATGTGGTGCGCAACGACTATACTGCGCTCTATCAGGAGCTGATAGCTGAGCGTCAAGTGTTTCACTATCCGCCCTACTACAGGCTGATAGATGTCTACCTGAAACATCGTCAGGATGCGGTTGTTGAGACTGCGGCAGTCGAATTGTGCAGTCGCCTGCGCCAATGGTTCGGCGGCCGTGTACTGGGACCTGACAAGCCTGCCGTCGCCAAAGTGAAGCAACTGAATATCCGCAAACTGGTGCTCAAACTGGAAAGCGGTATCGACATGAAAAAGGTCCGCAAGTACCTGTTGCTGGCGCAATCACAGGTGCTTACGGACAAGCGATATACTTCACTGCTGGTCTATTATGATGTTGACCCGTTGTGAGGAAGCGGAAATTTCGATGCTTCGATGCCTCGATGCTTCGAAAAAATTAAAAATCAACCTGGCAGCCCAATCCAATCACACGGTTGGTGCGGGTGAAGGAGTCGCCCTTGGTGACAATGCCATTGGCGTCGGTAGCTTCCACCTTGTCATAATTACCGTAGTTTGTCTGGAAGTAGGCAGCACTCAGCGTTATTTTGTCAGTCACTTTATAGCTGATGCCGCCACCTACGCTGTAGCTGTTGACGACGAATGACATGTCGTTCATGAAGGCATCGGTCAGACCGTAGCGTGTAATCTGGAAACCACATGAGAGGTTCACTTTGTCGTTGGCATCCCATTCCACACCGCCGAGGTACTCGTTGGAGCCATTGTCCAGCAATTTCTGGGTGTCGTTATACCAGCTGGCATTCTTGTCGTAAAAGTGGTGGTAGCCGGCGTTGATGCGCAGTTCGGGGATGGGGCTCCACTGTGCACCGACAGCCAGCATAGCCGGCGTGTCCTCATTGACGTCGGTATTGTTCTCAAACTTGTTGATATTGGCAATGCCGGGGAAGTTGGCCATCGGTCCCTCAATCTTCAGGGGATCTTCCAGGGTTGAATGGTTCTTCATCTTCATCTCGGTGTTGAACTCATATTTGACGGCAAAGTTGAAGTTGCCATACTTAAAGTCGACGCCAATGATGGGGGCAATGCCAAAGCCTGTCTGTGTGCTCTGCAGATTCACACCGTTGCCGTAGCGGTGAAGCTTATACAGACTCTGGAGACCGGCCTCAGCAGTAGCCAACTGTGCCTCGCCCTGGGCCTGCATGGCAGCGAGCTGCTCTGCAGTGTACTGACCAGACTGGGCAGCAGCCTGCAACTGATTCTGCATCTGCACCATGCCAGCGCCTATCTGACGGTTGATGGCATTGATGTTGCCCTCCAGAAACTCTCCGAAGTCGACAGGATAACCGGAAGAGGTCACTACATTGATGTGGCTCAGTCGGGCACGGTAGGAAGCGTCGCCATACAAGGCGCGGAGACCTCCGTAAACCGACCAGTGCTCATTAATCTTATAGGCAGCACCCAACTGGAAGCCGAAGTAGTATTGGCGGCCTCGCATAAAGGCATCCATATCATAGCCCTGAACGTCGAACCCGTTCTGCTTCAGCAATCCGGCAATGCTGCCCACGGCACGCTCGAAGGAGCCGAGTCCATTGTCGAACTCACAGACGCCGCCACCGCCAGGCATGGAAAAGTTGAACTGATAGCTCCAGTTGCCCTTATTATAGGCTGCCTGTACGGATGGTATAAACGGAGCATCGGCAATGCCTTCGAACTTCTTGATGTTCTTGCCCTCGTTTTTCTTGCCCATGCGGAACATGTCGTCGGTAGAGGTGATGGTACGCGTCTGGTGGGCATACTGCCAGTTGATGGCCAGATGGAAGCCTTCGGGCATGAATGCCACGCCGGCAGGGTTGCTATAAACACCGTCCAGGCCGATAGCTGCATCGCGGGCGGGATTCTTCAGGAATAAAACACTTTGGTTCGTGTTGGTGAGGATGCCACCTGCAAGGGTGCTCACCGATGTCATCGTGAAAGCAATCAACGATATTACAATCTTTTTCATTTCTTTTAATCTTATTTTGCTTAAAACGGCTGCAAAGGTAATGCTATTGCACAGAACGGGAAAGAAAGTGCAATAGGAATTAGTACTTATTAACTAAAATCGGCACATTTCGTGCACAAATGTGCCAAAGTGTGCATAATATTGTGCGCGATAACACGGTTGCTACTTCTTCTCGTCAGGGTAGCTGACGCGAGTGTGATAGATGGTCTTCAGCTTCTCGATGAGTACGGTCTTGGCATACTGGATGTCGCGGAAGGTGATGGGACACTCGCGGAAATATCCGTCTGCCACTTGTCCGTCGATGACTTTTTCCACCAACTGTCGGATGCTCTGTTCCGTATGGTCCTTGAGCGATCGCGAGGCGGCTTCTACGGAGTCGGCCATCATCAGGCAGGCATGTTCGCGGGTAAAGGGATTGGGCCCTGGGTAAGTGAAGAGCAGGTCGTCAACCGGTTCGTCGGGATGCTCATTGTGGTAGCGGATGAAGAAGAATTTTGCTTTCCCCTGTCCGTGGTGGGTGGAGATGAAGTCGCGTATCACCTTGGGCAGATTATACTTGTCGGCCATCTTCAGTCCTTCGGTGACGTGGCTGATGATGATCTGTGCACTTTCAATATCGCTGAGCATTTCGTGCGGGTCGATGCCCGACTGGTTTTCGGTGAAGTAAATAGGGTTTGCCAGTTTGCCGATGTCGTGGTAGAGGGCACCGGTGCGTACCAGTTGGGCCTCTGCCCCGATTTTGTTGGCAATCTCTCCTGCCAGGTTGGCCACCTGTATGGAATGGTTGAAGGTGCCGGGGGCTATCTCGCTCATGCGGCGCAACAGCTCATTGTTAGTGTTCGACAGCTCAATGAGTGTAATGTCGCTGGTGAATCCGAAGACTTTTTCGATGAGGTAGAGCAGGGGATAGGCAAAGAGCAGCATGACGCCGTTGACAATGAGATAGTTGTAGGTGGAATAGTCTATCTGTGCCAACGTGTCGGAGCGTGTCCAGTCAAAGGCTATGTTGACGATGATGCAGCTGATGGTGACGAAGATGGCCGTCTTGAAGAGCTGCGAGCGTTGCGACAGTTCGCGTAGTGAATTGATGGCGATGAGGCCTGCCACCGACTCGATTACCGTGAACTCAAAGGGGTGCTGCAGCATAATGGCGCAAATCAGCACCATGGTGATATGGGTCATGAAGGCGGTGCGCGAGTCCATGAAGACTCGGATGAAGATAGGCACCATGGTATAAGGCAGTATGTAGACGTGGATGAACGTGTTCCGCATGAATACGGCCGTCAGCAGGGCAAAGATGATGATCAACGTATAGAGCATGGCGATGCTTCGTGGCTTGTCGAAATAGTCTTTACGGTAGAGACTGAGATAGAGCGTAAAGCAAACCATGATAACAGCCACGTAGATGATTTGCCCGAAGAGCGAAATCTGATTTTGCGTCACGTCCTCATTGCGCCGTTCATTTTCCATCTTGAACGATTCGATGATGCGATAGGTCTTGGCGGTGACAATCTCGCCACGGTCAATAATCTTCTCGCCTTTCTGCACTAATCCACTGGCTAGTGCAACACCAGACAGCAATTCGTTCTTGCTGGTTTCACTGCGCTCGCGGTCATAGGTGAGGTTGGGGGTGATATATGCGTTAAGGTTGCATTTTTGCAAAAGGGTTCGCTGTTGAGCGAGCTTCACTTCTTGGAATAGTTGCTCATAAGCAGTCTTGGGCGAATAAATCTCTTGGATGCTGACCGTTCTGGCCTCATTGCCGTCAACCATACGGATAGAGGTCGTCGTGTCCTTGTTTAAATCGGTGAAATCCTTGAGTTCCATGATGCCCTGCTGATATAGGCTGTGCAACCGGTTGGAAATGATGAAGATGTATTCGGCAGGCAGTCCTTCAATGCCTTGTGAATAGTCCGTCACGAACTTATGCACCATCTTGGTCTCTATGTCCTTATTATATTTAAAATAGGGCTCATACTCATTCATGGCGCTGTCGCGCTCGGCCTTTACGGCGGCTTCAGACTTGTAAATAGGAAAATCGTAGGGAGCCGTGAAGTCGGCATATTTCCAGGGCTTTCCCTCTTCAGCATGGAAATAGCTGCGGTTGTCACGCGGCATCGACCATACAATGATGGCCACGGTGCCGATGACAAGTGCTGCACGAATCAGTAAATTGCGCCAGTTTTGGTCGTCTTTGAGGCTGAAATTATTCATAATCATACCTATTTTGGTGCAAAGATACGAAATAATTCATAATTCATAGTTCATAGTTCGTAGTTTTTTTGTATTTTTGCAGCCGTAAACGAATAAAACACTTATGACAGAGAGAAGAGTAAGGGTGCGTTTTGCACCCAGTCCAACGGGGGCATTGCACATAGGAGGTGTGCGTACCGCATTGTATAATTATCTGTTTGCCCGTCAGCACGGCGGCGATTTGGTGTTCCGTATCGAGGATACCGACTCCACCCGCTTCGTACCCGGTGCCGAGGAGTATATCATAGAGTCGTTCAAGTGGTTGGGCATTCAGTTCGACGAGGGCGTCAGCTATGGTGGCGACAAGGGTCCGTACCGTCAGAGTGAGCGTCGCGACATATACAAGAAATATGTCCAGCAGTTGTTGGATGCCGGCAAGGCTTATATCGCCTTCGATACACCGCAGGAATTGGACCGGAAGCGTCAGGAGGTACAGAACTTCCAGTACGACTGCCATACTCGCAGTCAGATGCGTAACTCGCTGACCTTATCAAAGGAAGAGGTCGATGCCCTGATTGCAGATGGCCAGCAGTATGTGGTGCGCTTCAAGGTAGAGGCAGGAGAGGAAATCCTGGTCAACGACTTGATTCGTGGCGAGGTCCGTGTGAAAAGTGACATCTGTGATGACAAGGTGCTCTATAAGAGTGCCGACCAGTTGCCTACCTATCATCTGGCCAATATCGTGGACGACCACTTGATGGAGATTTCGCATGTAATCCGTGGTGAGGAGTGGCTGCCGTCAGCTCCCTTGCATGTGATGCTCTACCGTGCCTTCGGATGGGAAGATACGATGCCGCAGTTTGCCCATCTGCCCTTGTTGCTGAAACCTGATGGCAAGGGTAAGCTCTCCAAGCGTGATGGCGACCGCCTGGGATTCCCCGTGTTCCCGCTGCGCTGGACTGACCCCAAAACGGGCGATGTGAGTCGCGGCTATCGTGAAGACGGCTATTTCCCAGAGGCGGTCATCAATTTCCTCGCCTTGTTGGGATGGAATCCCGGTACGGAGCAGGAACTGTTTACGCTCGACGAACTGGTGCCTCTGTTCGACATCTCCAAGTGTTCCAAGGCCGGTGCCAAGTTTGCATACGAGAAGGCCGTGTGGTTCAACCACGAGTATATCCTGAAGAAATCCAACGAAGAAATTTCGGCCCTGTTTGAACCTATCGTCCGTGAACATTGTCCCGGCGAGACTTCAGCACGCATCCTGGAGGTAACCCGCATGATGAAGGACCGTGTGTCGTTCGTTCATGAACTGTGGCCTCTGTGCTCTTTCTTCTTCGTGGCTCCCGCCGAGTACGATGAGAAGACGGTTAAGAAACGCTGGAAAGAGGATTCTGCCCGGCAGTTAACCGAACTGATTGATGTCCTGGCAGGTATTGACGACTTCTCGTTAGAGAATCAGGAACGTATCGTACACGCTTGGATTGAACAGAAGGAATATAAGTTGGGCAATATCATGAATGCTTGGCGACTGACACTCGTCGGCGAGGGTAAGGGTCCCGGCATGTTCGACATCTCGGCCTTCCTGGGCAAAGAAGAGACCATCCGCCGAATGAAGCGCGCCATTGAGGTGTTGGGCTGATATCTTCCTGAACGGAACGAGTTTCATTATTCATCATAAATGTTTCACTTTTAGTGTATAACCTCGGAATATATCTCTACTTGTTTGGCGTTGCCATTGCGAGCCTTTTCAATGAGAAGGTTCGGAAAATGTGGCGAGGTGAGCGGCAGGCTGTGCGTATCTTGCGAGAACAGGTAGACCCCACAGCTCAATACGTGTGGTTTCATGCAGCCTCACTGGGAGAGTTTGAACAAGGACGTCCACTCATGGAGCAGTTGCGCCGTGAACACCCTGAGTATAAGATACTGCTGACCTTCTTCTCACCGTCCGGCTATGAGGTCCGCAAGAATTACGAGGGTGCCGACATCATCTGCTATCTGCCCCTTGATACCATCACCAATGCCCGCCGCTTTCTGCGTGTTGTGCGTCCCGTGATGGCTTTTTTCATCAAGTACGAGTTCTGGTATAACTACCTGCATATTCTGAAGCACCGTCAGGTGCCGGTCTATAGTGTCAGCAGTATCTTCCGGCCCGGCCAGATTTTTTTCCGCTGGTATGGTCGGCAGTATGCCCACGTGCTGAAGTGCTTCACCAAGTTCTATGTGCAGAACGAGGTCAGCCGTCAGCTCCTGTCGACGATTGGTATTACGAATGTTGATGTTGTGGGCGACACCCGTTTCGACCGTGTCCTCCAAATCAAGGAAGCAGCCAAGCAACTGCCCGTTGTCGAACAGTTCTGCCAGCGGAAGAAAGTGTTTATAGCAGGCTCCAGCTGGCAGCCCGACGAAGAGATTTTTATCCCGTATTTTAACGAACACAAGGATTGGAAGCTGATAATAGCTCCTCACGTAATCGGTGATGATCATTTGCTGCAGATAGAAAAGCTGCTGCAGGGGCGTCGGGTGCTGCGCTATACCCAGGCAGAGACTTGCTCTTTGTCTCTCGACGCTTATGATGTCTTGATAATCGATTGCTTCGGACTGCTAAGCAGCATCTATCACTATGCCGATGTCACCTACGTGGGAGGTGGCTTTGGGGTGGGTATTCATAATCTGTTAGAGGCTGCCGTATGGGATGTCCCCGTCATTTTCGGTCCCAATAACCAGCGGTTCCGGGAGGCTCAGGGGCTTAAGGCCTGTGGTGGCGGTTTGGAGATTCATGATGCTGAAAGCTTCCGGGCTGTCATGGACCAACTGATGGCCGATGAACAGTCGCTTCGCTTTGCCGGGCAGAAGGCCGGGGCCTTTGTACAGCAGATGACGGGAGCAACCCATAAGATACTCCATGATGTTGGAAGGAGCATAAAAAGGTAAACGTAATATCTAAGGCGCGTTATGAAGAAGGCTTTATTGAGACTCGCAAAAGTAGTAGGGGGCTTGATAGCCTCTGTGATAGTACTGGTGGTAGGAACGGTTTTGGTGCTCAATACCGACTCCTTCCAGAACAGGATTATGCAGTATGCTATCCAGACGTTGTCGGACACATTGAAGACGCATGTAAGTATCGACCACGTTAGCGTTGGCCTGTTCTCGCAGGATGTCCGTCTGTATGGACTAGATGTCGAAGACCAACAGCAGCGTAAGATGCTGCAACTCGACACTTTGTCGGTCAATGTCGACCTGTTGCCTCTGCTGAGCAATGAGGTAAGGATAACGAAAGTCCGCGTCAAGGGGGTCCGTGCATTGTTGCTAAAGCCTTCTCCCGACTCGGTGGCCAACTATCAGTTTGTTATTGATACCTTTAAGAAGAAAGGCGATGGAAAGGCCAAGAAACCTGAAGAGAAGAAGGGTAACGGCAAGAAAAAGAAGTTCAACCTTGCTGTGGGCAAGGGTAGCCTGGAACATATACAGGTGACTTTTAACAACCAGAAATACTATTTAGATGCCTTGGAGTATCAACAAGGCAAAAATGATACCCATACGGCCTATATCCGAAAGTTACAACGCCATTGGGTGGCCCATACCAAGCATGGTGATGTTGATGACCGCCTGACGGTGGGACTGCTGACCATCGTCTATGGCCCCGACAAACGTCACGTGTCGTTGGAAGACGCCAATTTCTTCACGGATGGCCACAAGCCTCGCAAGAATACGGGTAAGCCCAAGCGTGGTTTCTTTGATGCCGACCATCTGAATGTGATTGCCAATTTAAAGGCTGACATTACCCATGTCGAGAAGGACAGCATCGCTTTCGATGTCACGGAATGTCGAGCTGTTGATGTCGGCTCTGGCCTGAAGGTTGACCATCTGCAACTGAAGGGTTCCGTCAGTCATGGCATGGCCTATCTCCGTGATGTGGACATTAAGTTGCCCAATACCCAATTGCAGATTGCCCATGCCAAGGTGCAGTTGCCCAGCAAGAAGAAAGGCATCAAGCTCAGCTATCAGACATCACCTCTTAAGGCTCGTGTCATCTTGAAAGACATTTCGCGGCCTTTTGCTCCAGTCTTGAGCAATTTCACTGTTCCCCTCAACTTGAACGCGGTGCTTAGCGGTAATGATGAAAGCATGACCTTCCGCAACGTGGTGGTCAGTACTGCCGACAAATTACTGACCGTAAAGGCTTCAGGCAGCATTACCGGACTGAAGAACAAGTACGACCTGGCCGTCCGTTTCCATGTTGATCAGATGGTGGCTAAGGGAGGCTCTAAAGAGCGCATCATCAGTCAGTTCCCTGTTAAGAAGTTTATGATGAAGCAGCTCCACAATCTTGGAACCATTTATTACACCGGCGATTTTGCCGTGCTTTGGAAGAAGGAAGTGTTCTCAGGTCAGCTCACAGCGACTACCGGCGGTCGCCTCAATTTCCAGTTAGCACTTGATGAGCTGAACAAATACGTCAGTGGCACTGTTCGCACCGACTCCTTTGAGTTAGGCCGTGTGATGGGTATGCCCGACCTTGGCAAGATAGCTTGTACGGCTAATTTCAAGTTCGACGTCTCAAAGCCTCGTACGGCGAAGATGCGCAAACTGAAAGGCGGAAAACTGCCTATTGGTCAAGTGGAGGCCCAGATAACAGAGGCTAAATACAAGAAGCTCACCTTCCGCAATATCATTGGCACTATTGATAGCGATGGCGCTGTAGCTAATGGTAATATCACGGTGAAGGGTAAGCGTGTAGACTTGCTGTGTTCATTCTCGTTCACTAACACCAACGAGATGCAGAAGACCAAGATAAAGCCTGGCGTAAAATTCCATAAGCTCTCTGATGAAGACCGTGCTGCCAAGGAGGCCCTGAAGCAGCAGAAAGCGGAAGAAAAGGCTGCTAAGAAAGCTGCCAAGGCTGAAGCCAAAGCTGCCAAGAAAGCCGCCAAGGCTGAAGCCAAAGCTGCCAAGAAAGCTGCCAAGGCTGAAGAGAAAGCTGCCAAGGATGCTGAAAAGGCACAAGAGAAAGCTGCCAAAGATGCCGAAAAAGCCGCTAAGAAGGCTGAGAAAGAAGCCCGGAAAGCTGCTAAGAAGGCAGAGAAGGAAGCCCGCAAGGCAGCCAAAGCTGCTGCCGCCGACCAATAGTAGTTAGCTTACTCCTTGTGGTGATAGTCCTGAAAGAGTCCTTTCTTCACTAAGATGGGCAGGATGTTGGCTGCCGACTGGCGGTCGCCTTTCTTCTGGTTACCGTGGTACTGCTCGAAGGCGATGGGGTCGTTACGCAGCAGTTGCGTAACGTCTATGGCGGCGGCAACCAGGCTGAAGTGCTGGGCAGCACCACGGTGAATATCCGGGAGTAATGCAGTGGCGTATAGGCATGACCCGCCAGTCGGTCAACAAGATACTCAATGGCCAGACTGACCCTCCAGTCAGTCGTGTGCTGGACATCGTTGAAGCATTGGAAATCAAGGTCGTCGTTGCGCGTTGCCTGCCGTAGCTGGACATTCTGCCTTTCACAATGTAGTACCTTTGCAAATGGTAAGGCAAACGTGCACGACGCGAGCGTCATCCGTGAGTGATGGAGATAGGTTCCACACGTGACGCGAGCGGTCTGCATAGGGGTACGGAAGACGTCCGCACGATGCAAAGAGACTATCCGGATAGCTGATAGGACCTATCTCCACGACCTACGCCACGCCTATGTTTAACTTTTTAATTTTTTCAAATCTATGAGTCAGAAATTCATTAAAGTGAAGAGAATGAGGTGCAGCAAAATATTGGCGTTTATTACTGTCCGCTAAACTTTGACGACCTCGCGCACGTGCGTGCATGAAGAAA
>CAMOQW010000019.1 GCA_946623195.1 uncultured Prevotella sp. | reverse complement strand
ACGGCTCACTCATAGTGAGCCGTAATCTCGCTATGAGTGAGCCGTAACCTCACTACGAGTGAGCCGTAACCTCGTCAGGAGTGAGGCCCTATTGCTGAAAGCACTTGAATATCCGCTCTACCTTTTCGCGATTCATCTTGGGCGAGAGCAGACTGACAATCCATACTACCGGGAAACCGCCCAGCATGGCGATGGCTCCACAGTTGATGGGGTTGGCTATGGCATTGCCGGACAGCATGTTGACCACGATGAGTCCCACGCCCCAGACATAGCTGGCCCAAACGGCAGCAGGCGTGACGCCCCGCCAGTAGAGGCCCAGCAGGAACGGAGCCAGGAAGGCACCGGCCAGTGCACCCCACGAGATGCCCATCAGCTGGGCAATGAACGTAGGCGGATTGAGGGCGATAAGCAGCGAGATGGCGATGAAGAAAACAATCAGCACGCGCATCACCACCACCTTGCGGCGCTCTATGCGTTCGGCCACCTCATCGTCTATCACGCTGTCCACCACCTCGCCTTCCTCCGACTTCTTGTCGCGGTAGATGAGGTCGAGGGTCATGGTGGAGGCCGATGTCAGCACCAGTCCGGCCAGCGTAGACATCGAGGCGGCCAGCACCAGCAGCACCACGAGTCCAATGATGGCATCGTTGAGGGTGATGAGCATGGAGGGCACGATGGAGTCGAAGGCCATCTTGCCGTCGACGTAGAGGGCCGGACTGTCGAACAGTCGGCCAAAGCCGCCCAGGAAGTAGCAGCCGCCGGCCACGAGCAAGGCGAAGACGGTGGAGATGACCGTGCCGCGGCGCACGGCGGCCTCGTCGGTGATGCTGTAGAACTTACCCACCATCTGGGGCAGTCCCCATGTGCCGAGCGATGTCAGGATGACGACACCCAGCAGGTTCCACGGGTCGGGACCGAAGAGTGTGGCAAACATGCCGCTGCCGGCAACGGTGCTGCCGTCAGCAGGCAACTGGCCCAGTCTGTCTACGGCAGCCGACAGTCCACCCTGGCTGTTGATGACGGCCGTGACAACGAGCACGATGCCGAATATCATGATGCACCCCTGGATGAAGTCGTTGATGGCTGTCGCCTTGTAGCCCCCCAGGATGACGTAGACGGCCGTCAGCACGGCCATGATGATGGCACAGTAGATGTAGGGAATGCCGAAACCCATCTCAAACAGCGTGGAGATGCCCTTGTAGACTCCTGCCGTGTAGGGGATGAGGAATACGAAGGCAATGATGCTGGCCGTCACGCGCAGCCCCTCGCTGTCGTAGCGGATGCCGAAGAAGTCGGGCATGGTGCGCGAACCGATATACTGCGTCATCACCTTGGTGCGGCGTCCTAAGATGAGCCAGGCCAGCAGCGAGCCGATGATGGCATTGCCGATGCCTATCCACGTGGCTGACAGACCGTATTTCCATCCGAACTGGCCGGCATAGCCGATGAAGACTACTGCTGAGAAATAACTGGTGCCGTAGGCAAAGGCCGTCAGCCAGCCACCCACGGAACGTCCGCCGAGTACGAAGCCCTCGACGCTGTTGGCTTGTTTGCGGGAGTAGATGCCTACTCCCACCATGACCACCAGGAACAGGATGGTCAGAAAGATTCTTACGAACATGGTTACTTTAGTTTTTTTAGTTTATTTCCTCTTCTTTCCGGCATAGTCGAAGCGAATCTGCATCTGGGCCATCACGGCATGGTTGGCGCCGTGGATGAACTGGCCGCCCTGCGTGAAGGCACTCTTATAGACATATTGCACCTGGAAACGGCACTTCTGGAAGAACCAATACTGCAGGCCTGCTATGGCCTTGTGCTGGTCCATGCCTAACGAGGTGTTGAAGTTGAAGAAATCGTAGGAACCTACCATCTCGACGCCTTTCCCTAAGGGCACGGCACCGGTCACGTAGGCACCGCGGCTGGTGGCGCAGCCGTCCTTGCCTTCCAGATACTCACCGTGAACGTTGAACGCCTTCGACTTGTAGTCGACACCGACTGTCCAGCGGTTGCGCTTGTAGTTGTCGCCCTCATGGATGTCGGGGTTGTAGAGGGAGTTGCTGATGGCATGTCCGCGGCCTATCTGACCGGTAGCCACCAGGTTGAGGCCCTTGACGGGGCGGTACTCCAGACGTCCGATGAAGTCTTTCTCCTTGTTGCCGTCTTTCTTGTTGATGCCCTGTCCGTTCATGATTTCCACCTCGTAGCGCAGCTTGCCGTCGTTGGTCTCGCCGAATATGGCCAGACCCAGGTCGCGGCCGTACTGCACGCCCATCAGCGGGTCGCTGCCGCAACCCGTCAGGTAGGTGACGCCCTCGGAATAGACGTCGATGGCTTCCATGGAGGTTGGTGAGAGCGGGTTCTCGAGTGACAGACCGTTTTTAAACTGTCCAAGGCGTACGGTCAGCGCCTTGTTATTGCTGAAGCGATAGTCGGTGTAGAATTCCTGTACGACACTCGAGAAGTCGTGCATGAAGAGAAACGACCATCGGTCGGTGATTTGGGCATTGGCCCAGAAGAGTACGCGCTTGAGTTCGAAGGTCTGGGTGTCCTCGCCGCCCTTGTGGGTGTAGTTGAAGCCGCCCTGTGCATAGCCATGCAGCTGGATGCGCCCTGCCAGGTCTTGCAGCCATTCCTTCTCGCGCTCTGATTGTCCCATGGCTGCCGTACTGCTGAAGGCAGCCAGTATCCCGGCCAGCGTGGCATACTGGAAGAATTTCTTCGTCATTGTTGTGTTCTTGTGTTAGTGAATATAGTGTTAAAGTATCTTCTGTTGATAGTGCGCAGCCGCTCTCTTTCCCTTGCAGAGTAGGCGTTGCGCGGGGGATCACTGGTAGTTCCTGATTTTCACGTTGATGCCTGAGCCGCTGAGCAGCATCAGTATCTGCCGGATGGGTGTCTGCGAGTAGTGGTAGGGAAAGAGGGTCTTGGGCTTGATGGTCTTGGCGGCATTGGCCAGTTGGTCCAGCGTCATGGTGTAGGGTTGGTTGCAGGGCAGGAAGGCGATGTCGATGTTCTGGATGTTGGCCATTTCGGGAATGTCCTCGGTGTCGCCGGCCACGTAGATGCGCAGTCCGTCCAGAATCAGGATATAGCCGTTATCGCGCCCTTTGGGGTGGAACTTTTCGCGACCTTCCGTGGTGTTATAGGCCGGCACGGCCACCAGCTGCACGTCGTCGGCAATGCTGACGCTGTCGCCGTTCTGCATGGCGAACGAATTGCGGAAGAAGGAGCTCACGGCGGGGTTGGTATAGACGATGGTGTTGGAACCTACCAGCTGTGTCAGTGCCATGCGGTCGAAGTGGTCGGGGTGTTCGTGGGTGATGAACACGAAGTTGGCCTTGGGCATCACGGAATAGTCTGTCTCTGGCTTCAGTCCGGTTACGGGGTCGAAGTAGAAGACGCGGTCGTCATACTCAATCATGATGCTGGCGTGCTTGATGCAGGTGAACTTGACATCCTTGCCCGAGGGGGTCTTAAAGGTGTCGGTCTGCCGCTGTTGGGCGGTGGCGCTGGCGGTGCAGCACAAGATGCTAAGGAACAATAGTATTTTTCTCATCATGTTCTGTTGGTTTGATTTTTGGTCTCTTATTCTTGATGATATATTTCTGATAGTATGTCAACAGCAGCGTGGTCATCGGCAGGGCGATAATCATGCCCAGAATGCCTAACAGCGAGCCCCAGATGGAGAGCGACAGCAGGATGATGGCTGAGTTAAGTCCTGTCACGTGACCCATAATCTTGGGGGTCAGAATGGTGTCCTGGATGGTCTGCACCACGGCAAAGACGATGAGCGCCGACAGCAGGATCAGCCAGAAGCTCTCCCCGGTGTCGGCAGCCTTGACGACCGCCAGCAGGATGGTGGGTATGAAGCCTACCAGTTGCAGGTAGGGCACCATGTTGAGCAGTCCGATAAACATGCCCAGGCCGATGGCCATCGGGAAGCCGATGATGAGGAATCCGATGCTGAACAGCACACCAACGCACAGCGCCACGCAGCCCTGGCCGCGGAAGTAGAGGTTCATGCCCTGCTCGACGTCGCTGACCAGCTTGACGGCAAATGGGCGGAAGCGCACCGGCAGCATGTTGACCCAGCCTTGCGAGAACTCCTCATAGTCCAGTAATATAAATAAGGTGTAGAGCACCACCATGGTCAGCGAGAGCACGCTCGACAGGATGTTGAAGGATTGCATGATGACGTTCCAGACCTTGGGTACTGCCTGCTTGATGCTGTCCAGGAATCCCTCTTGGGTAATCAGCGCCTTCAGCTCGTCCTTCGTCACGTGGTCGTGGATGAAGTCTTCCACCAGGTTGGGGATGTTGCTCATCGTGGCGTCGGAACTCACGTATGCCATCACCAGGTCTTTCACCCGCAGTCCCTCTTCCACCATGGGGGGAATCATAACCCAGAACAGTCCCGTCAGCACGATACCCACTACGATGAATGTACTCAGGATGCCCAGTATGCGGTACTTCAGGCGGCACTTGAACTGGAAGAACTTGACCAGCGGAAACAGCAGGTAGGCAATGAGCCAGGCTAAGAAGAAGGGCAGTAGCACAGAGCTCAGTCTGTTGAGCAGCATGATGATGCCCACCACGATGATGACGGCCACAACACCACGTATAAACGTGTCGAATGTAATCTTCTTCTGTTCCATAACAGCTGCAAAGGTACTACTTCGGAAACGAATAACAAAATTTTTTTCGGGTTTTCTTACTTTTTACAGCATCATGCTCTTGGTTTTCTGCGCTCTTATTCGTACCTTTGCAGCCGATGGATATTCAACCGATAGCTTATTTCAGTTCGCCGTTCACTTCGAAGTTCGGCATTCCCAGACAGAGTGGGGTGGTGGAGCAGTTGCCGGGACGCATTGTGATGGTTCCTGACTATTGTTGGCCGGAGGGACTGCGCGGACTGGAGGACTATGACTACCTGTGGATTGTGTGGGGATTCTCAGAACATGTGGAGGTTGCAAAGCATCCCACCGTGCGGCCACCGCTGCTGGGCGGCAACGAGCGGGTAGGGGTGTGGGCCACGCGGTCGTCGTTCCGGCCCAACAACCTGGGGCTGTCGTCCGTACGGATCGTGGACGTCAACCCTGCCGTGCCGTGCATCGACGTGATGGGTGCCGACCTGATGGACGGCACACCCATTTACGACATCAAACCCTATCTGCCCTACGTGGACAGCCATCCTGAGGCGCGCGGTGGATTTACCGACCGGCACCAGTGGCAACGGCTGCACGTGGTGATGCCCTCAGATCTGGCTGACAGGCTGCCTCTCGAGGACGCCAAGACTCTGACCGAGGTGCTGGCCCTGGACCCTCGCCCTCACTATCATGCCGACGAACAGCGTGTCTACGGAATGCCGTTTATGGGCTGGGAGGTGCGCTTCCAAGTGGCTAACAACCAGCTCCGTGTGGTGGATTTGGTTAAAATGATAGGCGACAGGAGCAAATAGTCGTAGAAATATTTTGTTTTCTGCTTTTTTTTTCTTATATTTGCACCGAAAAGTATCAAGAAAGGAAAAGAAATGATGGAACAGGAGGTCATTATTGTTGTTTTATCCGTAGCCCTATTGTTGGCTGTGTACCGGCTGTGGAGGAATCGGTCGGTGTTGAGTAAGTTGCGTAAGGGAGACCGCATGAAGATGGCCTTTCTTAACAATATCAGTCATGAAATCCGGACGCCGCTGAAGTCTGTCCACGAGATGGCCGATGTGGTGGCCAAGCCCGACCTCTATCTCTCCAAGAACGAGAAGCGCGACATTGCCGACCAGTTGCACTACAATGCCAATCTGATCAGCACTCTGCTGGACGAGGTGCTGGTGTTCACCGATGCCGATGCCGCCGGTCATCAGTTGAAGTTTGAAATGTTCAGTCCCAATGCTTTGTGCCGCCGCTGTCTGGAGGCCAATATGCACAGCATCTACCATCGTGAGGCCGTGAAGCTTTCGTTCAAGCGCGAATTGAACGATGAGTTCTTTGTCAAGAGCGACCGTCACATGGTGGAGCTCATCTTGAACAAGCTGATACTGAATGCCTGCCGCTTTACGGAGAAGGGCGAGATTGTAGCAGGCTGTAACGTCAGCGAGCAGGTAGGGCGGCTGACGATTTATGTCAGCGACACGGGCATGGGTATTCCCGAAAATCGCCTCGACAACCTGTTTAGCTGGTTTGAAGCTCCTGACGACATGAGGGACGAAGCGGAACTGGACCTCAGCATCTGTCAGAAGATGGCACAGAAACTGGGTGGCAGTCTGAGAGTGGAGCCTAATCCCCGTCAAGGCACACGCATCATGCTGGTGCTGCCTTTGCATTAGTGCTGGACTGATTGTTATTGCTCGAAGCTGATGCTGACATGATCAAAGCCCAACGCTTTCATCATGCGGCGGAACTGTGCCTCGCCATTGATGCCGGCATTCCGCAGGTTCTCCTGGGTCAGGCAGTGTTTCAGCATCTGCCGGTGTGCCTTCCAGTAGAGTGCTTCGCGGTCGGCAGGCTTCCAGCGCCCGCTCTCGTGGAAAGTCTTGGTGCGCGCCTCGTCAATGAAATCGCGGCTGAGCAACCCCACCTTCGGCAGCGTCACGCTGATGCTGTCGCCCTGCGTCTGAATCCAGCCCGGTTTCACCTGATGCATGTTGATGCCCAACCGCACTGTACCGTAGTAGATGCGCACTAGGTGGTCGTCGGTGAAAATACCGCGACGGGTGGTGTCTACCAGTTCCTCGTCGGCTACCGACAGGAATTCCCACTCGCCAATGGCCTTGATACTCTCTATCTGTTCCGGTGTGATGTTGATGTCTTCGTCAACGGCAATGCTGACGGTCGACTCCGAGATGCTGGTCATGGTACAGCGTGCGGCAAGGGTGACCACTATGGCGGCTGTGGCCAAGAGGACGGCCTTCCAGCGCCAGTCTATGTGCTTGAGTATGTCTTTCATCGTCCTAATCCTTCTATCTTACGTTTCAGTTCGTCTATGGTCAGTTCCTTGCGGAAGGCAATGGTGATGTCTTCCTCGCGATAGCCCATCTGCGCTATCATCGGCACCAGCACGCGGGCGGCATTCTCCTTGGCCGTCTCGATGATGTTCATGTTGCCGATGTTGTTCAGAATGGCCTGGCGGCCCTGCTGTTCATAGCTGGTGAGCTCCTTATCGGTGAAGTGTGAGCGCGTCAGACCCACATATTCCTTCACCTCCTTCTGGTTGATGCGGGTGCTAGTTAGCGTCACCTGGGGGTCGGGCAGCAGGATGACAATGCGCTGGCCGTGACGCTCAATGTTCTGCTCAGAGAACTCACTGAAGTCGATGTAGGCTTTCAGCGTGGCATCCATGGGAATGGCTACCTTGCGCTCGCCTAGGGGCAGCGGGATGTCGAAGTTCTTGCTGAGCATATTGCCGCGAAGTCTGACGACATCGTCGTGGGTGACGATTTTGTGTATCTTCACCTCAGTGGTGTAGAGTTTTGCGCAGCGTTGAATCTGAGTCACCAGTTGTGGCAGCGTGTCGGTGGCTTCTGTCGTAATTGTTTGTACATCTTGCGGTTGCCTCTTTCCGCAGGACGAAGATGCCAGCAGAAGGCCTGCAAATGTTAAGAACAGTAAAGTCTTTTTCATTTCGTCTGATTAATGCCCACAAAGTTACGTAAAAAAAACAAAAAGGCTCACAAAATCCTCTTTTTTTTAATGGGGTTATTAAACTTTTTGCTAACTTTGCCGTCAAAATAACCGGATATGATACTAAAGGCGATTGGTATTTAAGCTCTCAACCCACACAAAAGAGATTCTGGACAACAACGTTTAATTGACAAGTACAACATCATAGTGATTTAGGTTAACATAGTGTTTTTCAAAACAAGGCAAGAGAGCCTTCATCCCAAAATATCCTGCCAGTGATGGTAGGATATTTGTTTTTCCCGATTTTATTTTGTTTTCTGATGGTTTATTCGTACCTTTGTACTCCGAAACAATGATATAGCAAGATGAGAAGAATATTTTTCTTGGCTTTGACGGCCGTTATGCTGGTAGCCCTGTCGGGTTGCGGCAGCAAGAAGAAGAGCGATAACATCATCACCAAGCCTGTGGTCAAGGCTGAGCCGAAGGCGCCGGAGCGTATGCAGGTGTACGACGACGTACGTGATGTCGGTTGGATAGGTCGCAAGTATCATGTGGCCATTCATCGCCAGCCCTGCGACTCCGTGGCAGTGGTCAAAGATGAGACGGGACAGGGCTACGTTGATAATGTCATCACTGTGTCGGTATCGCGCGAGGACGGCTCCGTGTTCTTCAGCCGTACCTTCGCCAAGGCCGATTTCCGCGAGATGCTGGATGCTGACTACGTGAAGACGGGCATTCTTGAGGGCTTGGTCTTCGACAAGGCAGAAGGCGACTACCTGTTTTTTGCCGCCAGCGTCAGTCATCCGCATACCGATGAGTATATCCCCATGGTGGTCCGCTTGTCGCGCATGGGCGATGTTAACATCACGCGCGATACACAGATGGACACCAGTTCAGCATCCGACACCGATTCCCAGGACGACGACTTCTGAGCGCCACCGTTGGCTGAGCAGCGGCATGTCGGGGTAGATGAGGTCAGCTCCCTCGTCGGCCAGTGCCTGGTCGGGCAGTGGGCCTGTGTTGACGGCAATGGTGAAGCACTTGGCTGCTACGGCAGCCCTGACGCCCAATGGGGCATTCTCCACGACGATGGTCTCCCACGGTCTGACACCACATTTCTCCATCCCTTTCAGGTAAGGTTCCGGGGCGGGTTTCCCGTGTTTGACGTCGAAGGCCGTCACGATGAGCTCGGCCTTCAGCAGTCCGCTGAAGTCGGTGAGCAACTTGTCCAGCAGTGAGTGCTGGCCACTGCCGGTCACAATGCATATCTGCAGTCCGTCGTCCTTGATTTGCTGCATCAGCGACTTGATGCCGGGCATGATGCGGGCTGGCGACTTGGCCGCACACTCCACAAACAGGGCCGACTTGTGGGCGTACATCTGCTGGGCCTCTTCGTCGCTCAGTTCGCGCCGCCACTGCTGGCGGGCCAACGCCTTGATGGTTTCCACACCCCTCATACCCTCATACTGATAGGCCCCTTCGGGCGGCATGTCCAGTCCGTAGTCGGCCATAGCCTGATGCCAACTGGTGGCGTGGTTGGGCATGGAGTCGTAGATGACGCCGTCCATATCAAAGAGCACGGCTTTGGGACTGAAGTGCTCAAAGCCGTGCTTCTCTATGTAATGATTCTGTGGTAGCAAATGATTCACTTTTCACTTGTCATTTTTCACTTCTCACTTTCAAGACGAGCCTTGATGGCCTTGGAGTCTGCCTCGTAGCCAGGCTTGTCGAGCAGGGCGAACATGTTCTTCTTGTAGGCCTCCACACCGGGCTGGTTGAAGGGGTTGACACCCAGCACGTTGCCGCTGATGCCACAGGCAATCTCGAAGAAGTAGATGAGCTGGCCGAGATAGCGCTCATTGAGGCGAGGAATGGTGATGCGGATGTTGGGCACGCCACCATCGACATGGGCTAAACGGGTGCCCAGTTCAGCCATCTTGTTCACCTCGTCCACACGCTTGCCAGCGAGGAAGTTCAGTCCGTCCAGATTCTCTTCATCCTCAGGGAAGAGCAGCTTCTTCTCAGGCTGTTCTACACTGATAACGGTCTCAAAGATGGTACGCTCGCCGTCCTGAATCCACTGGCCCATTGAGTGCAGGTCGGTGGTGAAGTCGACGCTGGCGGGGAAGATACCCTTCTTGTCCTTACCCTCAGACTCGCCGTAGAGCTGCTTCCACCACTCAGACATGAAGTGCAGCTTGGGCTGGAAGTTGACCATGATTTCTATCTTCTTGCCACTCTGGTACAGACCGTTGCGGACGGCAGCATACTGGGCTGCGGGGTTCTCGGCAAAGGGTACGTCCTTGCCGCAAGCCTTCTCTATGTCCTGGGCACCGGCAACCAGTTCGCGGATGTCGAAACCGGCACAGGCGATAGGCAGCAGACCTACCGGGGTGAGCACTGAGAAGCGGCCGCCCACGTTGTCGGGGATGATGAACGATGTGTAGCCCTCCTTGTCGGCACAGGTGCGTGCTGCACCCTTCTTGGCATCCGTAATGGCCACGATGACCTTCTTGGCTTCCTCTTTGCCGCGCTGGGCCTCACACTGCTTCTTCAGCAGACGGAAGGTCAGGGCAGTCTCTGTGGTCGTGCCCGACTTCGAGATGTTGATGACGCCGAACTTCTTGTTCTTCAGGTATTCAGTCAACTCTGCCAGATAATCCTCGCCGATGTTGTTGCCGGCAAACAGGATGGTGGGGTTCTTCTTGTCCTGAACCAGCCAGGCAAACGAGTTGTTCAGTGCCTCAATGACAGCACGTGCACCGAGGTATGATCCACCGATGCCGGCTACGACAATGGCCTCGCAATTCTCGCGGAGTGTGTTGGCACAGGCCTGCAGCTCGTCGAGGAATGTCGGAGTGATGCTGCTGGGCAGGTGCAGCCAGCCAAGGAAGTCGTTACCGGGACATGTGCCATTCTCCAAGGCCTCTTGTGCGGCCTTTACTTTGGGCTCGAAAGCCTTCACTGCTCCAGCTTCCAGGAAGCAGGCAGCCTTTGTGATGTCAAGTTTGATGTTACTCATTGTTTGTTTTGTTTAATTATTGGGTTTAATTGATGCATTTGGCTGCAAAGATACTCATTATTTCCTAACCGCCCAAACTTTTAGACCGAAAAGTTTTGAAGCGTGCGAATGACCGTGTCCCTATGCAGGGAGGGTGATGACGAAGCGTGTGGAACCTGTGCTGGTGGTGTCGAGCACGACATCGCCACCTAAACGGCGGGCCAGACTGCGTGCTACGGTCAGTCCGATGCCTGTGCCATTGTAATACTCATCTAGCTGCACGAACTCGTCGAAGATGTGTTCAGACTCTTCAGCGGGTATGCCGATTCCGGTGTCTTCTACGCTGATGGTTGTCATGTGGTCCGTGGCTCCTACGGTGAGCTTGACACTCTTCTTGTCGGCAGTCGTCACGGACGATTGAAGCGACTCGGCGGGTTTAGTGAACTTGATAGCATTGTCTAACAGTAGTTCCACCATGCGGACGGCAGCATGCTGATCGGTCACAATCTGGCGGTCGGCGCCATCTTCTTCACACAGGGAAAATGCTATGTGTGCTTCCTCTTGAACGCCTGATGCATTGATGGCTTGCAAGACAATCTGCTTGGGTGTCACCAGGTCTTTACGTTCCAGCACATGCTGACTGCTGATGTCCGACAGTTCCAGCATCTTGTTGACCAGACCTGTAATGCGGTCAGTACTCTTGATGATTTGGGTGGAGGCTTCTTCCTGTTCTTGTGCAGAGAGCTTGACACCAGGAGAAGTGAGCAGCTGTGTGAAACCGCTTAGGATGTTGAGTGGGGTGCGTATCTCGTGAGATATCTGCTTGATAAAGTTGCTCTTCATGCGTGTAGACTCCTCTGCGCGCTCGTTGGCAATCTTCAGCTGTGTGTTCGTCTCGGACAGGTGGTTGTAGGCATCTGTCAGTTTTTCGTGGGCCAGTTGCAGGCGCTTGCTGTAGCGGTAGCGGTTGACGCTGAAGACTATGAGGAATACGAATACGAGCAAGCCCAGCAGTGCCCATACCCATAGGGGTACCTTGATGGTGCCAAACTGTGTCAGCACGTTGTCGCCATAAACCTCGTCGATAATGCCTTCTTCCTCCATGAGCTTCAGTTCCTTGTTGACGGCGGCAATCAGCAGTGAATCGTGGCTGGCATAGCAGTACTCTCGTGGTTCCAGCGACAGCTCCTGAGTCTGCAACTCGTCACTGAGCGCTAACTGCTCCATGCTGTACTTGGCTTGGAAGCGATAGCATATCAGACCGTCGTATTTGCCTTTTGCCAATTCAATAAATGCCGTGTCCAGGTTGGTGATGCGTATGTCGATAGCTTCGGCGTCTTTCAGCATGAGGCCTATTGGCCGTGACTTCATATAGGCAATCCTTTTACCCTTCAGGTGGCGGAAATCGAAGTCGTTATAGTCTTTTTTGCGATACACTATTTGATAGTACATGCGGAACACTGCGTTCGAGTAGTTGGTCAGCTCTTTGCGGTATGACGAGTAGACCAGCATACCGATATCGTACTTGCCTTCGATAACACCTGGCGACATCTTGTCCCAGTGGTTTGGCGAGAAGGTGAAGGGGATGCCCATCCGTTTCATCAGTTTCTTGGTGAACTCAACGTCGTAGCCGCTGGGTGCACCTTGATTGTTGACATATTGCAAAGGGGCATAGCTGGTGTTCATGCCCATGACCAGCGGATGGTCTTGTGAGAATCCCAGTTCGGTTGCCAGCGGACTGATGGTTATTTCATCATCAGGAGAATGGAATACGTCTTGCAGACTATCGCTGCATGCAGAGACTATTCCGCAGACCACCGGAATGCCAATGGTCAGTATCAGTGTAAAAAGCTTACGTTGCAATAGAAATGGAAGGTTAGGTTTCATGACTTACAGTGGATTCGGGAATTAGTCCTAACGGAACGAGTCGGTCAAAAGTTTGATTTCTATCTGTGGCGAAATGCGCTCGTACAATATATTATATACGGCATCCAGAATGGGCATGTTGACGTGGCAGTGGCGGTTGATTTCCTTCATACACTTGGTGCCGAAGTAGCCCTCGGCTATCATCTCCATCTCAATCTGTGCCGACTTCACGCTGTAGCCCTTGCCGATCATGATGCCGAAGGTGCGGTTGCGCGAGAAGTTGGAATAGCCCGTCACCAGCAGGTCGCCCATGTAGACGCTGTCGGCCATGTTGCGCTCCAGCGGGTGGATGACCTTCAGGAACCGGCCCATCTCCTGCACGGCATTGGACATGAGCACGGCCTGGAAGTTGTCGCCGAACTTCAGTCCGTTGCAGATGCCTGCGGCGATGGCGTAGACATTCTTCAGCACCGAAGAGTACTCGATGCCAATGACGTCAGACGATGTCTTGGTCTTGATATAGTCGCTGGCCAGAATGTCGGCAAACGACTGTGCTTTCTCACGGTCGGTACAGCCGATGGTCAGGTAGCTCAATCGCTCCAGGGCCACCTCCTCGGCGTGGGAGGGACCGCCAATGCAGGCCAAATTCTCGTAGGGTACGTCGTAGACCTGATGGAAGTATTCCGAGCATACCAGATTCTCGTCGGGCACGATACCCTTGATGGCTGTCACGATGTATTTGTCGCGGATTCTGGTCTTCAACTTCTTGAGATGGCTCTTTAGGTAGGGCGACGGCGTGACGAAGACCAGCGTGTCGTACTGCTGTACAATCTTGTTGAGGTCGCTGGAGAAGAATATTTCGTCGATATTGAAGCGTACGCTCATCAGGTAGGCAGGATTGTGACCCAGGCGTCGGAAGTCCTCAATGCGGTCGTCGCGGCGCATATACCAGCCAATGTGGTGAGTCTTTCCCACCACAATCTTGGCTATTGCTGTCGCCCAGGAGCCACCGCCAATAATTGCTATGCGTCCACAATCATACATCTTTCGAGTTGAGAGTTGAGAGTTAGGCCTGCGCCTTCTCTATCCACTGGGCAACTTCGTCTACTGAAGGCTTCTGCATGTCGAGCTTGTATTTCTTCACAATGTCGCCTATCTTCTGCTGCAGGCCTTGTGCCTTCTCGTCCTTGATATTGGCAATGAGATTGAAGCCGGCCTTGCGCAGCACGGGCACCCACTCTTCGCCCACACCGATGGCAGCCCATTCGGCAGGTGTAGACTGTGGAATCTTCTTCTCGGGCTTCATCTGTGGGAAGAACAGCACCTCCTGGATGAACGTCTTGCCGGTCATGAGCATCACCAGACGGTCGATGCCGATGCCGATGCCGCTGGTGGGTGGCATACCGTACTGCAGGGCGCGCAGGAAGTCCTGGTCGATGATCATAGCCTCGTCGTCGCCCTTGTCGGCCAGTCGCATCTGTTCCTGGAAGCGCTCCTCCTGGTCGATGGGGTCGTTGAGCTCTGAGTAGGCGTTGGCCAGCTCCTTACCGTTGACCATCAGCTCGAAGCGTTCCGTCAGTCCGGGCTTCGAGCGGTGCATCTTCGTCAGCGGCGACATCTCGACGGGATAGTCGGTGATGAAGGTAGGCTGGATGAAGGTGCCTTCGCAGAACTCGCCGAACAGCTCGTCGATAAGTTTGCCCTTGCCCATGGTCTCGTCGACATCCATGCCCTTCGACAGGCAGAACTGGCGGATCTCGTCTTCCGTCTTGCCTTCACAATCGAAGCCCGTCTTCTCGCGGATGGCTTCCAGAATGGGCAGACGGCGGTAAGGGGCCTTGAACGAGACGATGTTGCCGTCAATCTCGCGCTCGGGCTTGCCGTTGACGGCGATGCAGACGGTCTCCAGCAGTTTCTCTGTGAACGACATCATCCAGTTGTAGTCCTTATACTGCACATACAGTTCCATGCAGGTGAACTCCGGGTTGTGGTTGCGGTCCATGCCCTCGTTGCGGAAGTTCTTGCCGATTTCGTAGACACCCTCGAAGCCGCCCACGATGAGGCGCTTCAGGTATAGCTCCGTGGCAATACGCATATACATGTCCTGGTCGAGGGCATTGAAATGGGTGATGAACGGACGGGCCGAGGCACCGCCGGCAATCATCTGCAGCGTAGGCGTCTCCACCTCCGTATAGCCGGCGTCGTCCAGTACTTTCCGGATCGTCCGTAGGACAGTGGCCCGCTGCAGGAAGGTGTCCTTCACACCTTCGTTGACCACCAGATCGACGTAGCGCTGGCGATAGCGCAGCTCGGGGTCGTCGAACTTGTCGTAGGCCACGCCGTCCTTGTACTTCACGATGGGCAGCGGCTTCAGGGCCTTCGACAGCAGCGTCAGCTCGCGGGCATGAACACTGATTTCGCCTGTCTGGGTGCGGAACACGAAGCCTTTCACGCCAATGAAGTCGCCAATGTCGAGCAGGCGCTTAAATACCTTATTATATAGGTCCTTGTCGTCACCCGGGCAGAGGTCGTCGCGGGAGATGTAGACCTGGATACGTCCTTTGGAGTCCTGGATTTCTGCGAAGCTGGCCTTGCCCATCACGCGGCGGCTCATCATGCGGCCTGCTATGCACACCTCGCGGGGTTCGTCATCATCGCGGAATGCATCGCGTATCTCGGTAGAGAAAGCGTTGGTGGGATATTCAGCGGCCGGATAGGGGTTGATACCCATTTCTCGCAGCTCTTGCAGACTTTCGCGCCTGCCAATCTCTTGTTCACTGAGTTCTAAAACGTTCATTTTTATTGTCAAATATTCATAATACGGTGCAAAGATACAAAAAAAAGTGAAAAGTGAAAAGTGAAAAGTGATAAATTTGTATAAAATGCCTATCTTTGCATCATGATTGACAGAGCAACAGTAGATAAAATCATGGATGCGGTGAACATCGTGGACGTGGTGGGCGAGTTTGTGCATCTGCGTAAGGCCGGAGTCAACTACAAGGGTCTGTGCCCTTTCCACGACGACAAGACACCGTCGTTCATGGTCTCGCCGGCCCGTCAGATTTGCAAGTGCTTTGCCTGTGGCGAGGGAGGCAATGCCGTCAATTTCCTGATGAAGCACGAGCAGATTACCTATCCCGAGGCACTGCGCTGGCTGGCGAAGAAGTATAATATAGAAATCCAGGAACGCGAACTCAGCGACGACGAGAAGCGCGAACAGTCCGAACGCGAGTCGATGTTTGTGGTCAACGAGTGGGCGTGCCAGTATTTCCACGAGATTCTGAAGAACGATGTCGACGGTCAGGCCATCGGGAAGCAGTATTTCCGCAGTCGTGGCATCCGCGACGACATCATCGAAAAGTTCCAGCTGGGTTTCGCCCTCACCAAGCGTGACGCCCTGTGCAACGAGGCCCGCCGCAAGGGCTACAAGGAAGAGTTTCTGGTGAAAACGGGACTGGCCATCCAGAACGAACGTGGCCTGTACGACCGCTTTGCCGGCCGTGCCATCTTCCCCTGGCTGAACGTCAGCGGCAAGGTGGTGGCCTTTGGCGGGCGCAAGCTCGACGCTGCCACCAAGGGTGTACAGCAGAAGTATGTCAACTCGCCCGACTCCGAAATCTACCATAAGGAGCGCGAACTCTACGGCATCTATCAGGCCAAGAAAACCATTGTGAAGGAGGACTGCGTCTACATGGTGGAGGGCTATACCGACGTGATTGCCATGCACCAGTGCGGGCTGGAGAACGTGGTGGCCAATTCGGGTACGGCCCTGTCGAACTACCAGATTCGGCTCCTGCACCGCTTCACCCAGAACGTCGTGCTGCTCTACGACGGCGACGAGGCCGGCATCCATGCTGCCATGCGCGGTACGGACATGCTGTTGCAGGAAGGTATGAACATCAAGGTGCTGCTGTTGCCTGACGGCGACGACCCCGACTCCTTCGCCCGCAAACATACCGCCCAGCAGTTCAAGGAGTACATCGAACAGCACCAGACGGACTTCATCCAGTTTAAGACCGACCTGCTGCTGAAGAATGTGAAAGACCCCGTCAAGCGTGCCGAGGCCATCAACAATATCGTTCGCAGCATCAGCGTCATTCCTGACCCCATCGTGCGGGCTACCTATATCAGCGAGTGTTCGCGACGCCTCGACATGAACGAGCGCACGCTGATTACGCAGACTAACAAGTTTATTGCCAACAATCGCGAGGAACAGCAGAAAGAACAAGAGAGGCAACAGGCGCGGGCAGAGCGTGACGGCGACATGTCCGATGCAGCCACTGCTCCAGACGTTCCGCTCACGTCGCATCTCACAACTGTCGCTACCGACAATGCAGTAGAACGGCTGCTCGTCCAGACCATTATCCGACATGGCGACGAGGTGATATTCGAAGGCTTGGAGACGCAGGACGGTCAGTTCATCAATCTGAACGTAGCGCAGTATATTGACTTCGACCTGGGCAACGATGACCTGCACTTCAGCAATCCCCTCTACGACCGCATCTTGCACGAGGCGGTGGAGCATTCTGCCGACCCCGGCTTCAAGACCGAAACCTACTTCATGCAGCATCCCGACCCCGAAGTGAACCAGTTGGCGACAGCATTAGGCATTGAGCGCCACCAGTTGAGCAAGAGTTTCGAGATGAAAGCGCGCGAGGGTTCTATGCGCCAGCGTGTGCAACATCTGATACTGGACTTCCGCATGGGCATCGTCAGTCAGCACCTGAAGGACTTGCAGCGGCAGCTGAAGGAGGTGGGGACAGACCTGGCGGGCATCAAAGCCCTGATGGACGACTATAAGCAGACACAGGAGCTCCGCAATGCACTGGCCCGTCAACGGGGGTCCGACGTGATCGTGAGTTGATGCTAAGGTGGTCAGAAGGTTCAAGGTTCCAAGTTCAAGGTTCAAGGATGGAAGGACTATTCTATATGATAGGTGTTGCACTGCTGTGGCTGCTGGTAGGCATCAGCAGTGTCCACGTGCTCATGGACAACCGGCAGCCTGCCAAGACGATGGCTTGGGTGCTGGTGATTATCTTTGTTCCCGTGGTGGGCATCGTGCTCTATCTCTTCTTTGGTGTCAACCATCGTCGTGAGCGACTGGTCAACCAGCGGCAGATGGACGAGCTGACCAAGCGCTCCATGCTGAGTTTTGTGGAACAGCAGAACCTGCGACTGCCCGACACGCAGAAACAGCTCATCGACCTCTTTGTCAACCAGAACCTGTCGCTGCCCTTCCGCAGCAACCGGGTGGACATCATGACGGACGGCTATGCCTATTTCCCGGAATTGCTGAAAGACATCGCCCAGGCCCGCCACCATATCCACATCGACATGTACATCTTCGAAGACGATGCCTTGGGCCGTCTGGTGGGCGACGCTCTCATCGACAGGGCCCGCGATGGCGTGAAGGTACGTGTCATCTACGACGATGTGGGTTGCTGGCGCGTGAAGCACCGCTTCTTTGAACACATGCGCGAGGAGGGTATTGAGATATGTCCTTTCCTGCCCGTCCATTTCCCTACGTTTACCAGCAAACTCAACTATCGCAACCACCGCAAGATTGTGGTCATCGACGGACGTGTGGGCTATATTGGCGGCATGAATATTGCCATGCGCTACGTCAAGGGAACGGGTAGCCAGCCGTGGCGCGACACCATGTTGCGTCTCGAAGGGGGCATCATCTATTCGCTGCAGCGCGCCTTCCTGGTAGACTGGTATTTCGTTGATGGCACCCTTATCACCAATCGCGACTATTATCCGTCACTCACCTCTCACCTCTCACCACTCACCTGTAACCTGGCCCAAATAGTCACCAGTGCCCCCACCAATCCCTATCCGGAAATCATGCAGGGCTATGTGCGGGCTATTACTGCTGCTCGCCGCTATGTGTATATCCAGACCCCCTACTTTCTGCCCAACGACCCTGTTCTCTTCGCGCTGAAGACGGCAGCGGTGGCCGGTGTCGATGTGCGCATCATGTGTCCCTATACCTCCGATTCCCAACTGACGGAGTGGGCCTCCCGGCCTTATCTGCGCGAGGTCAGCGAGGCGGGTGCCGGTGTGTTCCTCTATCAGGGCGGTTTCCTGCATTCCAAGATGATGGTGGTCGACGATGCCCTGGTAACCTGTGGCTCCACCAACGTCGACATTCGTTCGTTTGAGAATAATTTCGAGGCTAACGTCTTTGTCTACGACGAGGGTACGGCGCTACGCCTGAAAAAGATTTTCCTTGACGACCAGCAGCATTGTCTTGCACTCAACAATGTTCCAAACTGGAGTCAGCCAGGATTCCATCTTCGCTTGTGGGAGTCGCTCACTCGGTTGCTCTCTCCGTTGTTGTAAATAGTGAAAAATTCACGCTGCCATACTGGCGGTGCTCCTTGAAGTGGGGGTGCTGTGAGAAGTCATAGTCTTTGCCGTGTTCCAGCACGAAGATGCCATCCTCCGTCAGGATTCCTTTCTCCATGATGAGGTCGGGCAGTGTGGGCAGCTCCTTCAACGCATACGGGGGGTCGGCAAAGATGAAGTCAAACTGTTGGCGGCACGACTTCACAAACCGGAAGGCATCGCCACGGATGGGCAGCACGGCGCTCTCACCTCTCACCTCTTGCTTCTCACTTCTCCCCTCTAACTTCTTCAGACAGTCCTGGATGAAGCGATGATGGTCGCGGTCCATCTCCACGCTGACCACCTGGCTGCAGCCGCGCGACAGCAACTCCAGCGAGATGCTGCCTGTGCCTGAGAAGAGGTCGAGGGCCGTGGCTCCTTCAAAGTCTACATACTGCACCAGTACGTTGAAGATGTTCTCCTTGGCAAAGTCGGTGGTAGGCCGAGCCTTGAAGGTGCGCGGTATGTCGAAATGCCGTCCCTTGTATTTTCCAGTGATGATTCTCATCGCCCTTTGATGAATAGTGTGACGAGGTCGTAGGGAATGCCTTCTATCTGCGTAACGGCAGCCCGGTTGAACTCACCCGATGGGTTGATGACGAAGACGCGCTTCACAAACTTGCGGGCCTCCTCCACCAACTCTTCGCCATCGGGCAGCTCGCCAGCCAGATACAGCTCGTCGTGTTCGGGCACCAGCCCCATTTCCTTCCATGCCGACAGCAGGTAGTAGAGGGCATCTGAGGGATTGTTCGCCACAAACTGGTTGCAGAACTTGAAATGGCTCTCGGCAAAGCTGAACACCTCCAACCTGTGGTCGTGGAAGTATCCGTAGAGCTTGCCGTGCAGACCGGTAAAGCTGCGCTGGTGCAGGTGATGCCAGACGGGGGCTGTCACGGGGGTGTAGCGCAGGTCTTTGTAACGGTCCGACAGCACCACGGTCAGGTCTTTGTTGACGGCAAACACCGCCACGCAGTTCAGGTCGGGCAGCACTGCATATTTTACCACCGTCTGTTCCTTGGGGGTGATGGTGTGGCGATAGAACTCCTCGGCCTGGTCCTCGTGGAATAGCACGGTGGGTATCATGAGCACGGGCGAGTCGACCATCACCAGCACGCGCTGGTAGTCGCTGCCCAATATCTCGGAACTATGCAGGGCCTCGCGCAGGTTGGCAGACAGCGAGATGCCGCTGTTCAGCGGGTAGTTCTCGTAGACCACCCGGTCGTGCCGGGTGGTCGCAAACGACAGACTCCCCGTACCTACCCGGATGACGAGCCTCGTAAGTGTAGCAGGTTTCTCGTTCGTCATGTCTTAACTGTCGATGATGCTCAGCACGCACAGCACTGCCAGAACCACGCAGACTGCTGCCAGTATCAGATTGGTTGTGCGGATGCTAATCATGCTTAGAAGGTAAAGTCTACTTTCTGTACGCCTCCGCCATAGATGGTCTTGAAGTCGTCGCGCATCGAGATGACGTAGTAGCCGGCGTCGCGCCACTGGGCACCCAGCGTCAGCGCCTTCTCGCGGTTGGCGTGGTCACGGGTCTCGTCGTCGGCTATCAGCATGAAGGCTACCGCCTTGTAGTTGGGGTTGCTCAGGCAGTAGTTGTGCATGGCGCAGTCGCCGCCGCTGTTGCCGAACGACAGTACGGGCACCTTGCCAATCTCCTGCGTAATCTGCAGCACCTTGTTGGTCTTCAGATTCTTGATAATCAGCTCGTCCGTGCGCACGATGTCCTCTTCCTTGCCCATCGTGTAGTTGACACCGGCTTCCGTGCCCTGACTGGTGGAGCGCAGCTTCACGTCCATGCCAATCACACGGTTGGGTTCAATGCCGAGCGCCTCCACCAGTGCACGGCAGATGAACCGGTCGGAACCGGACACCACATAGAAGGTGAAACCGTTGGCCGTCAGATAGTCGAACACCTGCAGCATGGGCTTGAAGAAACTCTCGCCGTAGGTCATGCCGCTGAAGCCGTTGGCAGGCTTGGCAGCATACGCCTTGACGTATTGGTTAAACTCGGCCAGCGTCATGCCGGCATAGGCTTTGGCGGCAGCCTGGGCGTGCTTCATGTCGAAGTGGTCGGGCAGCTTCTTGCCGTTTCTCACGAAGTCGCGGATGTCCTGAGCCGTTTCCTTCACGTCGTCGGGAGCCTTGTCCTTGTAGTTCTCGTCGTCCAGCACGCGGTATTCCAGCAGGTTATACTCGAAGTAGGTGGGGTAGAGCTCGCCCACGAAGGTGCCGTCCATATCGAACGTGGCAATGCGGTCTTCGGCCTTGATGAAATTCGCCGACTGGGGGTTCGTCACATCCTCCACATAGTTTTGCAGAGCCGTCAGTGCCTCACACTGGTTCCACATGGTGAAATAAGCCTTGGTGGGCTGTACCACAGGATGGTCATTCTCGGAGCATCCGCATATCATTCCGATGAAGACGATGATAAGCGGGAAAAAGAATTTCTTCATAAGTGCTTCCTTTTTGTGTTTAGTTACTATATATACGTTGATTTAAATATTGTGATCAGCTTTACCAGCTGCAAAGTTACGAAAATTCTGTGAATTGGCAAAACTTTCAGTTCCGTTTTTTTCTTTTTCATCCTCCATTTCATGAAACCTTAGCGAAACCTATTGCTTTCTTTTTTTGCGCCGCGACGGAAAATCGCGGCGTTTTTTCTTGCATGTCTGCTTTTTTTTGTGCTAACTTTGCAGTGAATATTGGTGCGGTATCATGGGTTTGGCCGCGTGTCCATCCGTGTAATCCGTGCCTGAAAAGAAAAGAGCAAAGAGCAAGAAGAAACCGAATCTTACAGATGATACAGATCATACAGATGTTTTCTAAGACGCCTCGCGTACCGCGTAGGCGCGCGGTACGCGAGGAGATTATGATTTTTATCTGTAATATCTGTAATCTGCATGACGCGAGCGTCATCCGTGAGTGATGGAGATAGGTTCCACACGTGATGCGAGCGGTCTGCATGGGGGTACGGAAGACGTCCGCACGATGCAAAGAGACTATCCGGATAGCTGACGGGACCTATCTCCATGACCCACGCCACGCATAGGTCTGATGTTATGCCATTGTGAGTTTTTTCCCTTTTTCTTGGTAGTTTGAATTATTCTTTGTACTTTTGTGCCCTGCTTTCATATAACTTGGAATGATTGGCGACGAGCTGACATATCGGATAAGGAATGGCTTCGGACATGTGCCCACACCTGAACAGGAGCGGGCTATGGAGACGTTTGCACGATTCATGACGGATAGGGCGGAACAGGCGGTGATGGTGCTGCGAGGGTCGGCAGGTACGGGTAAGACCACGCTGGCCGCAGCCATCGTCAGGGCACTGGCGGAGCTGAAGCAGAAAATGGTGCTGCTGGCTCCGACGGGCAGGGCAGCCAAGGTGTTCTCGCTCTATGCGGGGCATCCCGCCTACACCATCCATCGGCGCATCTATCGCCAGAAGTCGCTGGAGGGTGGCTTCGACCTGAACTTCAACTCGGCACACGACACACTGTTCATTGTCGACGAGGCCTCGATGATAGCCAATGGCGACACACCGCTGTTGGACGATCTCATCCGCTTTGTCTATAATGAGCGCAACTGTAGGCTGATGCTCATTGGCGATCAGGCCCAGTTGCCACCTGTGGGTGAAGAAGAGAGTCCGGCACTGATGGCCGATGTGCTGCGCATGTATGGATTGCACGTTCATGAGTGCGACCTGCGTGCGGTACTGCGCCAGAGTCAGGAGTCGGGCATCCTGTTTAATGCCACCAGAATCAGAGGTGAGGGTATGGCCCTGAGTTACGAGATGATGGCGCTGCCCCAAGTGCGCTTTGCCGGTTTTACGGACATCCGCAATGTGCCTGGCGACGAGCTGATAGAGTCGCTGGCGTCGAGCTACAGCCGGGTGGGGCTGGACGATACCATCGTGGTGACACGCTCGAACAAGCGGGCCAACATCTACAACCAGGGCATCCGCAACCAGGTGCTGGGTCGTGAGGATGAACTCTGCTCCGGTGACCAGATTATGATAGTGAAGAACAACTACTATTGGATGAAGGGTGGGCAGCCGGCCGCTGACGGACAGCAACCCATAGACTTCGTTGCCAATGGCGACAGGGCCGTGGTGCAGCGCGTGCGCAACATCCGCGAACTGTATGGTTTCCGCTTTGCTGACGTGACGATGACCTTTCCCGACTATGACGACTACGAACTGACAGCCACCATACTGCTCGACACGCTGACCTCGGAGGCTCCAGCCTTGACGCGTGAACAGCAGGAACTGTTGTTTAACAAGGTGCTGGAAGACTATGCCGACGTGCCGTTGAAGCAGGACCGTATGAAGAAGTTGAAGGAAGACCGCTACTATAATGCCCTGCAAGTCAAGTTTGCCTACGCTGCTACCTGCCATAAGGCGCAGGGTGGACAGTGGGCGCACGTCTATGTAGACCAGGGCTACATGACAGACGACATGCTCAACGCCGACTATCTGCACTGGCTCTACACCGCCTTCACCCGAGCCACCGAACGGCTCTTCCTGGTGAACTGGCCCAAGACGCAGACCGAAGATATTGAACAACAATAAAAGGTTCATCCGACATTTCGAGTGATGCGGCAGTCGTGTAGGGCGTATAGT
>CAMOQW010000018.1 GCA_946623195.1 uncultured Prevotella sp. | reverse complement strand
ATCATCATCAGTAAGTTCGTTGTCAGCTTCATCGTTCTTGTTTATTTGAGGTAACAACAAGGGTGGAACTGGCATAGAGTTTCATGTAACCGAAGATGGTACTCTCTATGAGGGAAAAAGCTGCGGGCTGAAATTCAGTATTATTCATTTTTTATTTTTTACTTCTACCTCTACTAAACAAGGGATGTCTTTCTTCAAAACCGCTGACTTACAAGTTCTTACAAGTTATTTACTTGGAATCTTTCTTCTACTTTGCCTCTATTTTGCCTCTACCTTGCTTCTACTTTGCCTCTACCTTACCTCTACTTTACCTCTGCTTTGTTTCTATCTCTTGACTACCCAGCCTATAGTCTTTTTAACATCTACATCCCTGCCTCGCAGATTCCAACATACGTTCCCGTTACTTTTCTCTCTATTTCTTCTTTCCCAATTCTCTAGAGAATTTACCGACTGGTAGGCCTTCCCGTCATTACTACATCCCTATGTAGCCGCTGAATTCTCTAGAGAATTTAGCAGCTACCTTAGGGCGGAAAACTTGCAGCCCACCTGTTCTATATCTGCCAGCACCCTATCTGGCACTTTCCTGCCTTTTGGTGTGTACAGAAAAAGGATGTTTAATAGAAAGAAGGTAGAGGATTAGTAGAGGCAAAGTAGAAGGAAAGTAGAAGGAAAGTAGAGGCAAAGTAGAGGCAAAGTAGAAGGAAAAATAAATGTAAACTGCTAATTTATAGCTACTTAGCACCAAATGTCCAATCCTTATCCCCCGAGCTTCTTCACCCTCTCAGAGCTGACTCATCCATCTGGAATGGTAATACTTTAAGATTCACCCTCTCAAGTCGCCGGGCAGCTGACCATACTCTTCCTTGAAGCACTTGGTGAAATAGCTGGGGGCGGTGAAGCCTACCTGATAGGCCACCTCGCTGATGCTCTTGTCGGTAGTGGCCAGCAACTGGTAGGCGCGCTGCAGACGGGCGGTGCGCAGCAATTCAACAGGAGTGGAACCGGTGACCGCCTTGACCTTGCGATAGAGCTGTACACGACTCAGATGCATGTCGGCGGCCAGGTCTTCTATGCTGAGCTCGCTATCCTCCAGGCGGGCCTCAACGGCTTCCTTGAAGCGGGCTATGAAGAGGGTGGCGGTGGCAGGCATGGGCAGCGGGTCGGCATGGCTGGCAGCCCCGGGCTGAGGAACTTCGGCATGGGGCTGCTCTGCTGCCACAGCGTCTGCGGGCTGTTGGGGCTCGTCGGACTGAGGAATAGCATCGGTATTCATATTCCACAGGGTGTTGACCACGCGTTCCTGCCGCAGTGTCACCTTTCCTATATGATAAAGATAGAACAGGACGATGGCCACCACCAGGAGGGCGATGACGATGAAGGCCAGCAGGGTGATGGTGCGCTGGGTGTCGAGTTGCTGCAGATAGTTGTCGGCCTGACGGTGGAGGCGGTCCAGATAGTGGCTCTGTTCGCGCAGCTCCTCACTCTGCATGTAGAGCACATTGGCATTGTCGCGGGTGACCAGGGCCGACATCAGGTGCTTCTCTTTCTCGTAGGGCTTGCCGTCGAGTATGTCGACGGCTAACTGCAGCAGCTGGTCGCCACAGGTGGGATAGATATAGGATGCTTCGAGGATGGAGTCGCGAACCAGCTGGATGCCACCGCCCTTGCCCGGCAGCCCGTCGATTCCGCAGAAAAGGGGAAGACGGCTGCCACCACCCTCTCCCAAGTCTTGGGAGCCGCGATGACGGGCAGCCTCCTGGAAGGCCTTGCGGGCTCCCATGGCGGTACGGTCGTTCAGGCCAAACACCAGGTCGACGGCTACATTGGGCTGCCGGGAGCACCACTCTTTCACCGTTTTATAGGCAGTCTCTTCAGTCCAGTCGCCCTGCAGGGTGGCTACCACGCGGAGGTCGGGATACTGGCTGACGACGTCGAGAAATCCCTTGTGGCGCTCAATGGCTGGCGAAGAGCCCTCCAGACCCTTGACCACCATGATGGTGCCGTGACGGCTGAGCCGGGCGGCTACAAATTCGCCCATCTGCCGACCCATCTCGTAGTTGTCGGCACTGATAAGCGCGGTGTATTTGCGGGAATTGGTCTTGCGTTCAAAGACGATGACGGGGATGCCGCTGTCGAAGGCCCTGTCGATGGCCGGCGATATGGTCTGCACCTGGTTGGGGGCAACAATCAGCAGGTCGATGCCGGTCTTCACCAGACTGTCAATCTGCTGCACCTGACGCTCGTCGCTGTCGTAGGCGGCAGCGAAACGCAACTCCACGCCATCCTGGAAATAGGCCCCCAGGCGGAGCTCGGCATTCTGCTTCTCGCGCCAGATGTCTTCGGAGCATTGTGACACTCCGATCACATAGCGCGGGGTCTGGCGACTACACCCATAGCACAGCAACAAGGACAACAGGACTAATAATGGTTTCTGCATAGCTTCAACGTAGTGTGATAGTAGTTTTTTCGCTCGCAAAGTTAGTTATTTTCCACGAACCTGCCAAAAAAGTAAGCAAAAAACGTTCATTGGATAACAAAAAGGTTAAAATGAACGTTTTTTTTTAGGTTTTGTATCATAAATTATAGTCTGCCAGGATTATTTTTCCTATCTTTGCCGGGCAAAAGTTCAATAACTAAAGATAAAAAAGATGAGAAAAATCGTATTTGCATTGATGACCATGCTGCTGGCAGGAGCTGCTGCGGCTCTGGCTCAGGTGAAGCCGACGGTCTTAGGTGAGAAGCACGCCATGCTGAAGGTGAAACAGGGAGAAAAGTTTCTGCTGCTGCCCGTCCAGGAGTCGGAAGACATTGCAGCCATCGCCGTCGTGAACAGCAAGAACGACATGGCCCGGCGGCTGAACGTCAAACTGGCCACCGACCGGGTGGACTACTATGTGCCCCTGGAGCTGAAGGGTGCCTGGCTGCTCGACATCGAGTTTCACGGAGACCGCCGGCAGAAGGGTGCCGTGAGCGAATTTGTATGCTGGAAGGAGATGAAGTATTCCAACACCTTCGACACCACCAATCGCGAGCATTTCCGTCCCGCCTATCACCACACTCCCCTCTATGGATGGATGAACGACCCCAACGGCATGTTCTACAAGGATGGCGTATGGCATCTGTACTACCAGTGGAACCCCTACGGTTCGCAGTGGGAAAACATGACGTGGGGACACTCCACCTCGCGCGACCTTATACATTGGGAGGCTCAGCCTACGGCTATCGAGGCCGACTGGCTGGGCAGCATCTTCAGCGGCTCCTGCGTGACCAACGCAGGCGACGTGGTGGCTTTCTACACGTCGGCCGGTCATCACCAGACGCAGTCGATGGCGGTCTCCAAGGACGGCGGACGCACATTTCAGAAATTCAGCGGCAACCCCGTGCTGACTGCCGACGCCCCGGACTTCCGCGACCCGAAGGTGTTCTGGAACGAAGACAACGGCTGCTGGAATCTCATACTGGCTGTGGGTCAGGAGATGCAGATATTCTCGTCGAAAGACCTGAAGCAGTGGAAATATGAAAGCTCGTTCGGCAAGGAATACGGCAACCACGGCGGCGTCTGGGAATGTCCGGACCTGCTGAAGATTGGCCAAAAGTGGGTGCTGCTGTGCAACATCAACCCCGGCGGTCCCTTCGGCGGTTCTGCCACCCAGTACTTTGTAGGCGACTTCGATGGCCACCGCTTCACTTGCGAATCGATGCCAAAGGTGACGAAATGGCTCGACTACGGCAAGGACCACTATGCCACCGTCACCTTCTACAATGCTCCGGAAGGACGCCACGTGGCACTGGCCTGGATGTCGAACTGGCAGTATGCCAACCAGGTGCCCACCAAGCAGTTCCGTTCTGCCAACAGCGTGCCCCGCGACCTCGGATTGTTTACTGACGGCGAAGAGACCTACGTCAGCGTAGTGCCCTCGAAGGAGATGCTGGCCGTTCGCGGACAGAAAATCAAGAAGCCTACTGAGACCTGCGAAGTCATCGTCGACTTAAAGGGTTCGGCCGACATCACCTTCTCGAATCTGAAAGGCGAACAGGTGGTGATGCACTACGATGCCCAGAAGCAGACCTTCGCCATGGACCGCACAAAGAGCGGTGACAGCTCGTTCAGCGAAAACTTTGCCTGCACTACGACGGCTCCCACTCACGGTCAGCTGAAGCAGCTGCGCATCTTCATCGACCGATGCTCCATGGAGGTATTCGATGCCGACGGCCACATGGCCATGACCAACCTGGTATTCCCCACGGAAGCATACAATGACGTAAAGGTAAAGGGCGGAAAGGCTACCGTCTACGAGATTAAACATTGAACATTATTCTTTGAATATTAAAAAGACTCAAAAAGATATGGCTAACCAAAACAAATCCATCTATCTGATTCCCGTGATGCTGTGCTTCTTCTGCATGGGCTTTGTAGACCTCGTGGGCATTGCATCCAACTATGTCAAGGAAGACCTGCAGCTGAGCGACTCCGTGGCCAACGTGTTCCCCTCGCTGGTGTTCTTCTGGTTCCTCATCTTCTCCGTGCCCACGGGTATGCTAATGAACAAGATAGGCCGCAAGAAAACCGTGTTGCTCTCGCTTATCGTGACCGTCGTGTCGCTGTTTATCCCACTGCTGGGCTACTCGTTCGAAATCATGCTCGTGGCCTTCTCGCTGCTGGGCATCGGCAATGCACTGATGCAGACCAGCATCAACCCGCTGGCCATGCTGATTATCGGAGACAAAAACCTGGCATCAACGCTGACTTTCGGACAGTTTGTCAAGGCCATCGCCTCATTCCTGGCTCCCTATCTGGCTATGTGGGGTGCCACGCAGGTCATGCCGTCGTTCGGCTACGACTGGCGCGTGCTGTTCCTGGTTTATTTCATCGTGGGCGTGCTGGCCAGCCTGCTGCTGTGGGCCACACCTATTCAGGAAGAAATTGCTGAGGGCAAGTCGTCATCATTCATGGATTGTCTGCGCCTGCTGGGCAAGCCCATCGTACTGCTGTCGTTCCTGGCTATCATGTGCCACGTGGGTATCGACGTGGGCACTAATACCACGGCTCCGAAACTGCTGATGGAGCGTGTAGGCATGACGCTCAACGAGGCTGCTTTTGCCACCTCTCTGTACTTCATCTTCCGTACTATCGGTGCACTGACGGGCTCCTTCTTCTTGCGCGTCATGAAGACCCGCTGGTTCTTCATCATCAGCGTCGTACTGATGGCTGTCTCTATGGCACTGATGTTCGGAGGACAGTCGAAGGCCATGCTCTACACAGCCATCGCACTGGTCGGCTACGGCAACTCCAACATCTTCTCGATGGCTTTCTCAGAAGCACTGCTCTCTGTTCCCGACAAGCAGAATGAGGTCTCGGGCCTTATGATTATGGGGTTGTTCGGCGGCACGGTGTTCCCTCTCGTCATGGGCTTCATGAGCGATGCCATGGGGCAGGCCGGTGCCGTTGCTGTCATGGCAGTAGGTGTCGTCTACCTCTTCACATTCATCAAGAACGTGAAACACTAATCATTAATCATAACGATAACAATAACGAAAAACGAAAACGAATATGAAGAATCTTATTATCGGACTGGGCGAGGCATTATGGGACATGCTGCCCGAAGGAAAGAAACTGGGTGGCGCACCTGCAAATTTCGCTTATCATGCTGGTCAGTTTGGTCTCAACACCATGGCTATCAGCGCCCTGGGCGAGGACAAGCTGGCAGAAGAGACTATTGAAGCTTTAGAGAATAACGGACTGAAATACCTGATGCCGCGCGTGCCATACGCCACCGGTACGGTACAGGTAACGCTGACGGGTGAGGGCATCCCCACTTACGAAATCAAGGAGAACGTAGCTTGGGACAACATCCCATTCACCGCTGAGGTCGAGGAAGCTGCCAAGAACTGTCGTGCCGTATGCTTTGGTTCACTGGCTCAGCGCAACGTGGTAAGCCGCCAGACCATCCAGAAGTTCCTGGAAGCCACTCCCAAGGACTGCCTGAAGATTTGCGACATCAACCTGCGCCAGCAGTTCTTCTCGAAGGAAGTTCTGGAGGAATCGTTCCGCCGCTGCAACATCCTGAAGATCAACGACGAGGAACTGGTAGTAGTGAGCCGCATGTTCGGCTATCAGGACCTGGACGATGCCAAGGTGTGCGAACAGATTGTCAAGGACTACGACCTGCAGTTGCTCGTGCTGACCTGCGGCACCAACGGTTCTTATGTCTTCACAGCCGATGGTCAGCAGTCGTTCCAGCCCACCCCGAAGGTGGAGGTGGCTGATACCGTAGGAGCTGGCGACTCGTTCACGGGGTCGTTCTGTGCCGCCATTCTGAATGGCAAGCCCATCAAGGAGGCACACCGCATCGCCGTGGAAGTCAGTGCATACGTATGCACCCAGAATGGTGCCATGCCGAAATATCCTGCTGAACTGGTGGCTAAAGTCAAGTAAACCGGAGACACAAGAATACCAAAAAGGCGTGGAGAACTTCCACGCTTTTTTTGGTTGACTGATGTAACGGACATCAATCCTGTATCAGGCACTCGCCAGTCATGTCGGCAGGCTGCTCCAGACCCATGATGTGCAGGATGGATGGTGCCACGTCGGCCAGTCGGCCATCCTTCACCGTAGCCGAGTTGTTGTTGGTCACATAGATGAAGGGAACGGGGTTCAGCGAGTGGGCAGTGTTTGGCGTACCGTCGGGGTTGATGGCATTGTCGGCATTGCCGTGATCAGCAATGATAATAGCTTCGTAATCGTTCTTCTTGGCAGCCTCGATGACTTCACGGACGCAGTTGTCAACGGCCCAGACGGCCTTGGCGATGGCATTATAGACACCCGTGTGGCCCACCATGTCACCATTGGCGAAGTTGACGACGATGAAATCATACTCCTGGGTGTTGATGGCTCCCACGAGCTTGTCCTTCACCTCGTAGGCCGACATCTCGGGCTTCAGGTCATAAGTAGCCACCTTGGGACTGGGCACCAGTATGCGGTCTTCACCCTCGAAGGGCTGCTCACGGCCACCATTGAAAAAGAACGTCACATGAGCATATTTCTCAGTCTCGGCGGTGTGCAACTGCTTTTTGCCCTGACGGGAGAGGTATTCGCCTAAGGTATCCTCCACATTCTCCTTGGGGAACAGGATGTGGACACCCTGGAAAGAGGCATCGTACGGAGTCATGCAGTAGTACTGCAGGCCGGGGATGGTCTTCATGCCTTGCTCCGGCATGTCCTGCTGGGTAAGCACGATGGTGAGTTCCTTGGCACGATCGTTGCGGAAATTGATGAAGATGACCACGTCACCCTCCTCAATGCAGCCGTTTACGGTACTGTTGTGGATGGGCTTGATAAACTCATCCGTCACTCCTTCGTCGTATGACTCCTGCATTGCCTGCACCATGTCGGTAGCCTGCTTGCCCACACCCTTCACTATGAGGTCGTAGCCCTCTTTTACACGCTCCCAGCGCTTGTCGCGGTCCATGGCGTAGAAGCGGCCCACAATGCTGGCAATGGCGGCATCGTTGTCCTGACACACCTTAGTGACCTGCTCGATGAAACCCTTGCCGCTATGGGGGTCGGTGTCACGACCATCCATAAAGCAGTGAACGAAGGTCTGATTCTTCAGACCATAGTGCTTGCCAACCTCGATGAGCTTAAACAGGTGGTCCAACGAAGAATGTACGCCACCGTCCGAGCATAGGCCCATCAGGTGCAGTTTCTTTCCGTTCTCCTTGGCATACGTGTAGGCAGCCTTCACCTGAGCATTCTCCACGATGCTGCCGTCCTTGCAGGCACGGTTGATTTTCACCAAATCCTGATACACAATACGCCCGGCACCGATATTCAGGTGGCCCACTTCCGAATTGCCCATCTGTCCGTCAGGCAGACCGACATCCTCGCCGGAGGCCTGCAGTTGCGAGTGGGCTGATGTAGCCGTCAGCAGGTCTAAATACGGTGTCGGTGTGTTGTAGATTACGTCTCCTTTTCCATGCTTTCCGATTCCCCATCCATCGAGAATCATGAGTAATGCTTTCTTTGCCATAATACTTTAATAATTTAAGATGTTCTCATTTTGCCCGCAAAATTACAAAAAAATAATGAACTACAAGCTATAAAAGATGAATTATTTCATAATACTGATGACATTTCGGGGCTTCATACATCTTTATTTTAAAGTATATACTTAAAAACGACTATGAACGTAAAAGAATTGAAACTGTTGGCGGAAAAGAACCGCAAACGGTTGGTTGAGGTGGTATATGCCGCCAAGGCAGGTCACATAGGTGGTGATTTGTCGTGCCTGAATGTGATGACGGCCTTGTATTTTGAGGTGATGAAGAATCTTGACCCTGCACAACCCAAGGCACCTGAGCGCGACCGCTTTGTGCTGTCGAAGGGGCACTGTGTAGAGGCATTGTATGTGACTTTGGAGGCCAAGGGATACCTGAAGCCGGAGGTGCTGGACACGCTGGGTCAGTTTGGCTCCATTCTGAGTGGACATCCCACCATCGAGGTAGCTGGCATCGAGGTGAACAGTGGAGCCCTGGGCCACGGACTACCCATTGGAGTGGGTATGGCCATTGCCGCCAAGATGGACAAGAAGCAGTGGCGCACCTTCGTCATGATGGGCGACGGCGAGCAGGGTGAGGGTTCTATATATGAGGCTGCCATGGCCGGCAGCAAGTATAAGTTAGACAATCTAGTTGCCATCATCGACCGTAACCACCTGCAGATTAGCGGCAATACAGAAGACGTGATGCCCATCGACTCTATCCGCGAACGCTGGAGTGCCTTCGGCTGGGACGTAATCGAAATGAACGGCGACGATATGGAGGACATCCTCAAGACTTTTGCTGCCATCGACTACACGAACCAGAAGCCACACCTGCTGGTCAGCAACACCACCAAGGGACGTGGTGTCAGCTTCATGGAAGGCATTGCCAAATGGCATCATGGTGTATTGAATGAGGAGCAATGCCGCCAGGCCGTAGCCGAAATCAGTGAACGCATAGCCCTCCTGTCGTAACATCGAAACATCGGAACATCGAAACATCGGAACATCGGAACATCGAAACATCGGAACAATTATGATAGCATGTAGAAAACAGTTTACCGACACGCTGCTGGAACTGGCGCGTGAGGACAAAGATATAATCGCCGTAACCACAGATGCCCGTGGTTCGGTGACGCTGGGCGACTATGCAGCAGCACTGCCCGAGCAGTTTGTAGAATGTGGTATTGCCGAACAGGATGCCGTGGGCATATCGGCCGGCTTGGCACACTCAGGCAAAAAAGTGTTCTGCTGTGGTCCAGCCTGCTTCTATGTAGCCCGTTCATTGGAACAGGTGAAAGTTGACTTGGCTTACTCTGAAAATCCCGTTACTATACTGGGTGTTTCGGGCGGCGTGGCTTACGGAGCCTTGGGAGCCACCCACCATTCGCTGCACGACATTGCCGTGCTACGCACCTTCCCGGGTATGACCGTCTGTCTGCCCAGCGACTGGCGTGTGACGAAAAAGTTAGTGAAATTCCTCGTCAACTACGACAAGCCCTGCTATGTCCGTGTAGGACGTGCTGCCGTACCTGATGTTTATGCCAACGACGATTTCGATTTTGCCCCAGGGAAGGCCATCCAACTGCTGGACGGCACTGATGTCACTATCGTGGCTACCGGCGAAACCGTCTATCACGCCTGGCAGGCAGGGCTCCGTCTGCAGGAGCAGGGTATCAAGGCCCGTGTGCTGGACATGTCGTGGATCAAGCCCTTCGACCATGAGGCCATCCGCAAGGCTGCCCAGGAAACGGGCCGCATCGTCACCGTCGAGGAGCATTCTCAGTTTGGCGGTCTGGGAGCCATCATCGTGGAGACGCTCTCAGAACACCCTGTACCCGTTCGCATACTCGGCATTCCCGATGAGAACGTCATCCACGGCACCAATGCCGAGATTTTCCACCACTACAGACTGGATGCCGAAGGTATCGTCAATGCTACTAAAGACTTTATTGCATGAATTACATTATAGCCATCGATCAAAGTACGTCGTCAACGAAAGCTCTGCTGTTTGACGAGCAGTGTCGCATGGTGGCCCGCACCAATGTCGATCACAAGCAGTACTACCCTCAGACCGGTTGGGTGGAGCATGACGCTGAAGAAATCTACAACAATATGGTAGAAGCCATCAGAATGCTTTTCTCCGAGCACTCCGAGTCCTCAGAGTACTCCCTCGCCATTACCAACCAGCGCGAAACGGCCGTCGTCTGGAATAAGGAAACTGGCAAGCCCATCAGCCGAGCTGTGGTGTGGCAAGACACTCGTGGTGCCGAGCTATGCCGCGAACTACGCTCACTGGGCTTAGCCAAACGAGTGTTCGACAAGAGCGGACTGCTCATAGACCCCAATTTCTCAGCTACCGGTGTGAAATGGCTCCTCGACAACATAGAGGGTGCCCGCGAGGCCGCTAACCGTGGTGAACTGCTGATGGGCACCATCGACACATGGCTTATCTGGAAACTGACAGGCGGTAGAGTGCACGCCACCGACTATACCAATGCCTCACGCACCATGCTGTTCAATATCCACACTATGCAGTGGGATGACGACTTGCTGAAGCTCTTCGACATTCCCCGCACCATGATGCCCGAAGTGATGCCCTGCGATGCCGTCTATGGCGAAACCACTTGCGAAGGGGTATTCCCCCACCCTATCCGGATAGCCGGTGTGCTGGGTGACTCACATGGTGCTCTGGTCGGTCAGATGTGCTTCCAAAAAGGCTCAGGTAAGGTAACCTACGGTACGGGATCCAGCGTGATGGTCAATATCGGTGAAGAGCCCAAAGCTGCCCCTCAAGGACTTGTCACCAGTGTAGGATTCTCAGCATTCGGAAAGATTTACTACGGCTACGAGGGTAACATCTACAGCACGGGAGCGACGCTGAAATGGATTGCCGACCAACTGCAATTGGTGGACCACCCGTCAGAGATGGAGGCACTGGCAACTAGTGTTGCCGACAATGGTGGCGTCTATATTGTGCCTGCCTTCTCCGGATTAGGTGCACCCTGGTGGCAGAGTGACATCAAGGGAGCGGTGTTGGGACTGACCTTCGCCACCACAAAAGCCCATTTCCTGCGCGCTGCTCTGGAGTCGATAGCCTATCAGATCAAGGACTTAGTTGACGTGATGGCCCGTACCACAGGTGGACGGCTGAGTGAGATCTGTGCCGACGGCGGTCCCACCAAGAACCGGTTCCTCATGCAATTCCAGGCCGACATGCTGGAAACTCCTGTAGTGTGCACAGAGGTTGACGATGCCTCTGCTCTTGGAGCCGTCATCATGAACGGCTTTGCCCGCGGACTGTGGAAGTCGTTCGATGAGGTGACCGACTTCCGCAAGGTCACCCAGACCTTCCAGCCTCAGAACAGTCCGCAGCGCTTCGCCCTCTATCAGGGCTGGCGCAATGCCGTGAACCAACTGATTAAATAAGTAAAAACTTAAAACTAAGCAAATATGAGAAACGGAAAGACATGTTTTGGCGTGATTATCGGAACACGCGCCTATTTTAACTCAGAGTTGGCCAAGGATGTTCGCAAGCAATTGCTGAAGACGCTTGACGATAGTGGCTATGAATACATCATCCTGCCTGAGGATGCGACACCCACTGGCAGCAGCAGTATAGAGACTCGCGAGGACGGACTGAAGGTATCGAAGCAGTTCCGCCAGCACCGCGACGAGATAGACGGTATCATCGTCTCGCTGCCCAACTTCGGCTTCGAGATTGGCATCATCAATGCTATCAGCGATGCTGACCTGAACGTACCCGTCCTGGTGCAGGCCTGTGACGACGAGAACGACAAGGTAGACCTGGACTCGCGCCGTGATGCCTTCTGCGGCAAGATTTCGGTGTGCAACAACCTCTATCAGTATGGCATTCCCTTTACGGATACCACCCTGCACACCTACAGCATCTACGACCCGCTGCTTAAGAAGGACATCGACCGCTTTGCCGCCATCTGCCGCGTAGTGAACGGACTGCGCCACTGTCGACTCGGACAGATTGGCACTCGTCCCTTGGGCTTCAACACCTGCCGAGCCTCTGAAAAACTGTTGCAGCGCTCAGGCATCACCGTGGTGCCTGCCGACCTGAGCGAGATACTCTTTGCCGCCCAGAAAATCAGCGACGACGACCCCAAGTTCATCGAAATGTGCAACCGTACGTGCAACTATGCCAAGGTGCCCGATGCCTATAAGGACAAACTGGCTATCCAGGCCAAGTTCAGTGTGGCCGTTGAAAATTGGATTGAAGCCAACGACGTTCAGGCCGTAGCCATCCAGTGCTGGGACTCTCTGGAGCAGAACTACGGCTGTGCACCCTGTGTCACCATGTCGATGCTCTCGGACAAGCTCATCCCCGCTGCCTGCGAGACCGATCTGGCCGGAGCCGTCTCGATGTATGCCCTGACATTGGCCTCGGGCAAGGCCTCAGCGCTGCTTGACTGGAACAACAACTTTGCTGAGGACCGCAACAAGTGTGTCTGCACTCACTGCGGCAACTATGCCAAGTCGTTTGTGGGCAACGATGACCTGAAGCTTGGCCCCTTGGGCGTACTGGGCCGCACGCTGGGCAAGGTTAAGACCTTCGGTGCCGTCTATGCCAAGGTCTCGGAAGGCCCCTTCACCTTCTTCCGCATTTCCACCGACGACCCCAAGGGACAGATCAAGGCTTATCTAGGCAAGGGACAGATCACCAACGACCCCTACGGCATGGACGGCTGTATTGCCGTGACTCAGGTGGACCGTCTGCAGCAGCTCATGAAGTACATCTGCAAGAACGGCTTCGAACACCATGTGGCCATGACGCGCACCGATGTCGTAGATATCCTCCAAGAAGCCATTGAGAGCTACCTCGGCTGGCAACTCTACGTACACGAGTAAATAATAAGGTATGAAGAAACTATTCATTACGAGCATGGTGGCCCTTGTGACAATGACTACTATGAATGGACAAGTGAAACTGAAGTCCGACAATATCAGCAAGGTGATGGCAGCCATGACGCTGGAAGAGAAAGCACAACTTCTGGTGGGTGGCGGCAATGATGCCTTCGTAGGTTCTGGAGCTATGTTAGGCCATCAGAAAAAACTGGTTGCCGGTGCTGCCGGCATCACCGTAGAGAACAAGCGGCTAGGTATTCCCGCCACCGTTCTTGCCGACGGTCCTGCGGGCGTACACATAGACCCCATCCGTGACAATGACCCCCAAACATACTATGCCACCGGATTCCCCATCGGCACCTGTCTGGCTTCAACATGGAACACCGAACTGGTACAGCAGGTGGGCGAAGCCATCGGCAACGAGACCCTGCAATACGGTTGCGACGTGGTGCTGGGACCTGGCATGAACCTGCACCGCTCACCGTTGTGCGGACGTAACTTCGAGTATTTCTCCGAAGACCCTGTCGTAACCGGTCTGATGGGTACGGCGGTCACGTTGGGCATCCAAAGCCAAGGTGTGGGAGTGTCGGCCAAGCATTTCGCCGTCAACTCGCAGGAGTCAGACCGTACGAAGGTAGATGAGCGCGTCAGCCAGCGGGCCCTGCGTGAACTGTATCTGAAAGGTTTTGAGATGATGGTACGCAAGAGTGCCCCCTGGACGCTGATGTCAAGTTATAATAAGGTGAATGGTGAATACTCGATGGGCAACCATGACCTGCTGACCAAGGTGCTCCGCGACGACTGGGGCTTCAAGGGCATCGTGATGACCGACTGGATAGGAAAACGCGCCCAGTTGCCCACCGAACGCGAGGTACATGCCGGCAACGACCTGTTGATGCCAGGCTATGGTGAACAGGCAGAAGACATCGTAAAGGCCGTCAAAGAAGGCCGTCTGGACATGGCCGATGTAGACCGCAACGTGCGCCGTATGCTGGAATACATCGTGAAGACGCCACGCTTCAAGGGCCATCAGCCGTCAAAACCCGACCTACAGGCTCATGCCGCCATCACCCGCCAGTCGTCCACTGAGGGCATGGTGCTGCTGAAGAACACGGGCGTGCTGCCCATCCGCAACCTGAAGCAGGTAGCCCTGTTTGGTGTCAACAGCTACGACTTCCTGTCAGGAGGCCTTGGTTCCGGAGCCGTCAATGTGCCCTACGTAGTAGACATGGTGACGGGTTTGAAGAACATCGGAGTATCCACCACCCCGCTGCTGACAGACATCTACCAGAACTACGTGAAATATGCCAAAGCCAAACTGAAGGCCGACAAGAACCCCATGATGTGGTTCCTAGACCAAGGACAACCCAAACTTGACGAGATAGACATTTCGGAGCGCTGTGTAGCCCATGAGCTGAAGGAGGCCGATGCCGCCATCATCACCATTGGCCGACAGGCCGGCGAGGGTCTGGACCGGCAGATAGAAGGCGAGTTCAACCTGACGAAGACCGAGCAAGACATGATCTTCCGCGTGAGTGACCAATTCCATGCTGCCGGCAAGCCAGTCATTGTCATCATCAACTCCGGTTCAGTGATGGAGACCGTCTCCTGGCGCGACCGCGTGGATGCCATCCTCTGTGCCTGGCAACCGGGTGAAGAGGGCGGCAACTCGGTGGCCGACGTGCTTACCGGCAAGGCCAACCCCAGTGGAAAGCTGACCATGACATGGCCCATCGCCGCCATCGACCATCCCTCCAGCAAGAACTTCCCGCAGGGCTACGACATGTACAGCTACAAGGAAATGCTGGGCTGGGGCTCTCCCATACAGGGTGAGGATTTCACCAATCATGAAGAAGACATCTACGTGGGCTACCGCTATTTCGACACCTTCCGCCGTGAGGTGGCCTATCCCTTCGGTTTCGGACTGAGCTATACCACCTTCGAGTTCAGCAAGCCTGTTGTGAAAGTCAATGGCAATACCGTGACCATTAATGTGACGGTAAAGAATACGGGCAGCACAAGCGGCAAGGAGGTGGCACAGGTGTATGTGACGGCACCCAAGGGGCGCATTGAAAAACCCGTTCATGAGCTGAAGGCCTTTGCCAAGACCCGTGAGCTACAACCCGGTGAGAGTCAGACGCTGACTATGACCGTGGAGCGCCGCGATCTGGCATCCTTTGACGAGTCCAACTCGCAATGGCTGACTGAGGCCGGCCAGTACACCTTCCGCATCGGTAACAGCAGCCGCAACATTCTGACGTCGGCCACTGCCAAGATACAAGAATACACGGAACCCGTAAGCCGTGCATTGGCTCCCCAGCAGCCGTTGAAACTGCTGAAACAATAGAACGCAACAAACCACCTGACATGAATATATGAAACAACTCTTATTATCACTATTCACTACCGTCTTCACCTTGACCGCAACAGCCGAAGACGGCCACCAGCTCTGGCTACGCTATCAGCCTGCCCACAAAGCCAAGGTCACCACCACGGCACAGTCGGCCACCATCGACCTGGCACGACAAGAGTTAGAAACTTACTACCCTGGCCAACAAGTCATGCTCCGGCTAGATACCGCCATGCCCGATGATGACGGCTACCGCATTGACGGCAGCACCATTACGGCACGCCGCGATGTCGGCCTGCTCTATGGGACCTTCGCTCTGTTACGTGGCGAACACAACGAGTCGCACCCAGCCTTTCCGCTCCGACTGCTCAATCATTGGGACAATCTGGACGGCACCATTGAGCGCGGCTACGCAGGAGAGAGCATCTTCGAATGGTTCCATCTCGACGAACAGCTCATCCGTGAATATGCCCGTGCCAATGCTTCCATCGGCATCAATGGTACGGTGCTCAACAATGTCAACGCTTCGCCCAAGATGCTCACGGCACCCTATCTGAAAGAAGTCAAGAAGATAGCCGACCTGCTGCGTCCCTACGGCATCAAGACCTATCTGAGCATCAACTTCGCCACCCCCATGGCCCTGAAGGAAACCAAGACCGCCGACCCGCTGGATAAGTCGGTGGGCCGCTGGTGGAAGCGCAAGGCCAGTGAGATCTACCGCCTGATTCCCGACTTTGGCGGTTTCCTGGTGAAAGCCAACAGCGAGGGACAGCCCGGTCCCGGCGACTTCCATCGCACCCATGCCGACGGTGCCAACATGCTGGCCGACGCACTGGCTCCCCACAAGGGCATCGTCATGTGGCGCTGCTTCGTCTACGGAGCCAACCACAAGGGTGAAGACCGCGTGAAGCAGGCCGTATCCGAATTCAAGCCCTTAGACGGACAATTCCGCGAGAATGTAATCCTGCAGACCAAAAACGGACCCCTTGACTTCCAGCCCCGCGAACCATACAGCCCCATCTTCGACCAAATCAAGCAGACCCCCAACATGGTGGAACTGCAGATCACGCAGGAATATCTCGGACAGTCGCGCCACCTGGTTTATCTGGCCCCTATGTGGCAGGAGTTCTTCTCTTTCGTAGCCCCCAGGGGACTCAAGGGTATTGCCGGAGTAGCCAACATCGGCAAAGACCGCAACTGGTGTGGCCATCACTTCTCGCAGGCCAACTGGTACGCCTTCGGCCGACTGGCATGGAACCCCGAACTGAGCCCCGAAGCCATTGCGCGAGAATGGGCTTGCCAGACCTTCACCCGCGATACACGGTTTGTAGATAACGTCGTGAGCATCATGCAAGAAAGCCATGAGGCCTGCGTAGACTACATGATGCCGCTGGGTCTGCACCACATCTTCAAGTTCGACCATCACTACGGGCCCGAACCCGATGGTTTCAAGGCCGACTACCCCCTGGAGTGGTGTCCCGTCTACTACCACAAAGCCAACCGCGACAGCATCGGATTCAACCGCACCCATACAGGCACCGATGCCACCAGCCAGTACCGCCCCGAGATGGCAGCACTCTACGACAACGTCAAGACCTGTCCCGAGAACCTGCTGCTGTGGTTCCACCGCTTACCCTGGAACTACCGCATGAAGGACGGCTCCACGCTCTGGGAGTCGCTGCAATACCACTACAACCGAGGTGTCATCACCGTCGAGCAACATCACAACCTGTGGCACACCCAGCTGCGCCATTTTGTTGACGAGCAGCGTTGGCGTGAGGTTGACGAGCGTCTGGCAGACCAAGTCAGCAATGCCCGCCAATGGCGCGATGTCTGTCTCCGCTACTTTGGCCAATTTGCCGAAGCCCAATAAATACAGAATCATTTAAGTTTCGGAAGTGCTATGAACTTCCGAAACTTAAGCAGGATGAATGTTTTAAAAGCATAAAAAAGGCATCTAAAGGAGTCATATTCCTTAATAAATCGTGAAATGTGAATGCTGAATCAAAAAATATTCGTAACTTTGTGGGCAAAATCAGAATCATACACGACATGGCATTTACAGAAAAAGCAAACAACATCTTCTCTCAGGCGATTCGCGACTATCACCTGAAAGACCACGTGGATACGGCAATCAATAATCCGTACGCAAAGAGCAGCATAGAGAACAGCCTCTATCTGAAGTGTTGGATAGACACCGTACAGTGGCATCTGGAAGACATCATCCGCGACCCACAAATAGTGCCTGAGGAAGCTTTGTCCATCAAGCGGCGCATAGACCGCTCGAACCAGGACCGTACGGACTTGGTGGAAGAGATAGACAGCTATTTCCGCCATCAGTATAGCCAGGTGAAGGTGCTGCCCGATGCGCGTCTGAATACGGAGAGTCCCGCATGGGCCATTGACAGGCTGAGCATTCTGGCGCTGAAAATCTGGCACATGAAGGAGCAGACGGAGCGCAGCGATGCCGATGCTGAGCACAAAGCGCGATGCCAGGCAAAGCTCGACATCCTGCTGGAGCAGCAGCGCGATCTCTCTACAGCTATCGACCAACTGCTTGAGGATATTGCTGCCGGCCGCAAATACATGAAGGTATATCGCCAGATGAAGATGTATAACGACCCCTCCACAAACCCAGTGCTTTATAAAAAATAAATGAAGAAAGAGCACTTACTCGTCATCCGCTTCTCGGCCATGGGCGATGTCGCTATGGTGGTGCCTGTGGTGTGGTCGCTGGCTCAGCAATATCCTGACCTTCACATCACGGTGCTGAGTCGTGGCTTTGCCCGTCCGTTCTTCGAAGACCTGGCCCCCAACATCGGTTTCATGGAAGCCGATCTGAAGCGCGAATACCGAGGACTGAGGGGCCTCAACGCCCTCTATCGCCGACTGACAGCCAAGCAGTTTACGGCCATTGCCGACCTGCATAGTGTTCTGCGGTCAGACTACCTGCGTATGCGCTTCAACATAGGGCGCTATCGGGTTGCCCACATCGACAAGCACCGCAAGGGCCGTCGCCGACTGGTTTCACAGAACAACAAGGAACTCACGCCACAGCCCACCTCGTTCCAGAACTATCTGGACGTGTTTGAACGACTGGGTTATCCCGTCCATATTGATTTCCAGAGCATTTTTCCCCCCGAAGGCGGCAACCTGAGTCTGCTGCCCCCACCCGTCAACCTCAAGAACAGTGACGAGGAGTGGATAGGCATAGCCCCCTTTGCTGCCCATCAAGGAAAGGTGTATCCGCCTGAAAAGATGGAGCAGGTTATCCGACAGTTGCTGGAACAGCATCCGCACGCCCGCATCTTCCTCTTCGGCCGAGGCCCTCAGGAAGACGAGTGGTTTGCCCAGTGGTGCCAACGCTACTGGCTGTGCACCACGGTGAGTGAATACGCCAAGTCGATGCGGCAGGAACTGATACTGATGAGCCATCTGGACGTCATGGTGTCGATGGACTCGTCGAACATGCACCTGGCCTCGCTGACGGGTACCCCCGTAGTCAGCATCTGGGGCGCCACGCATCCATACGCAGGCTTCATGGGCTGGGGACAGAAGGAAGAAAACGCCATACAGGTGAATCTGTACTGCCGTCCGTGCAGCATCTTCGGCCAGAAGAGCTGCCAACGCGGCGACTATGCCTGCATGAACATGATCAGACCAGAAACGATCACTGAGAGAGTAAACACTATATTATTAACAAAAAATGTTTGAGATTATGAAAAAGTACATTTGCGACACCTGTGGTTACGTATATGACCCCGAAGTAGGCGATCCTGACAGCGGTATCGCTCCTGGCACAGCCTTTGAAGACATCCCCGAGGATTGGGTATGCCCCATCTGCGGTGTTGGCAAGGACGACTTCTCCGTTGAGGAGTAATCGCCAGGCAAGAGTAAATAAAAAACGCTTAAAAGAAGAAATGTCATTAAAGTGTGGTATTGTAGGACTGCCCAACGTGGGTAAGTCCACCTTATTCAACTGCCTGTCGAGCGCCAAGGCCCAGGCAGCCAATTTTCCCTTTTGTACGATAGAACCCAACGTGGGTGTGATTACCGTTCCTGACGAGCGACTGACGAAGCTGGCCGAACTGGTTCATCCCGGCCGCATCGTGCCAGCTACCTGCGAGATAGTAGACATCGCCGGACTGGTGAAGGGCGCCTCGAAGGGTGAAGGCCTTGGAAATAAGTTCTTAGGCAACATCCGCGAGACCGATGCCATTATCCACGTGCTGCGCTGCTTCGAGGACGAGAACATCACCCACGTAGACGGCACCATCGACCCCATCCGCGACAAGGAAATCATCGATACCGAGCTGCAGCTGAAAGACCTGGAAACCATCGAGAGCCGTCTGGCTAAGACCGAGAAGGCCGCTGCGGCTGGTAATAAAGAGGCCAAGGTGGAGGTGACGGTGCTGAAAGCCTACAAGGCGGTGCTGGACGAAGGCAAGAACGCCCGCATCGTAGAGTTTGACTCGAAGGAGGAACAAGACTGCGCCCGCAACCTCTTCCTGCTGACTGCCAAGCCCGTGCTGTATGTCTGCAACGTGGGCGAGCAAGATGCCAAGAGCGGCAATGCCTTCACCCAGCAAGTGGAAGCACTGGCCAAAGAGGAAGGTGCCGAGTCGATGGTGATAGCCGCCAAGACCGAGGAAGACATTGCCGAGCTGGAGTCGTATGAAGACAAGCAGCTGTTCCTGGAAGAGCTGGGCTTGGAGGAGAGCGGCGTGAACCGCCTCATCAAGAAAGCCTACGCCCTGCTGAACCTGGAGACCTTCATCACCGCCGGCGAGATGGAGGTGAAGGCCTGGACCTACAAGAAAGGCTGGAAGGCCCCACAGTGTGCCGGCGTCATCCACACCGACTTCGAGAAGGGTTTCATCCGTGCCGAGGTCATCAAGTATGCCGACTACATCCAGTATGGCTCAGAGGCCGCTGTGCGCGAAGCCGGCAAGATGGGCATCGAGGGTAAAGACTATGTGGTACAGGACGGCGACATCATGCACTTCCGATTCAACGTGTAATTCTTAACTATGAACTATGAACTATTTATCACATGGCATCCGAGCCTGACGATAGGACCCTTCCGCTGGTATTCGCTGTGCTGGCTCATCGGTCTGGCACTGGCTTACCTGGTGGTGAAGAAGCTATACAAGGAGCAGAAAATCAAGGACGAGCTGTTCGACCCGCTGTTCATCTACTGCTTCCTGGGCATCCTCATCGGTGCCCGACTGGGCCACTGTATCTTCTACCAGCCCGACTACTTCTTGACATCGTGGCAGGGCTTTGTGGAGATGCTGCTGCCCATCCATTTCCTGTCCGATGGCGGGTGGAAGTTTACGGGCTATGAGGGACTGGCCTCACACGGCGGCACGCTGGGTCTCATCATCGCCCTGTGGCTCTATGTAAAGCATACGGGAGTCAACATCTGGCGCGTGCTTGACAACATCGCCATTGCCACAGGCGTCACGGCCTGCTTCATCCGACTGGGCAACCTGATGAACTCAGAGATTATCGGCAAGGTGACCGATGTGCCCTGGGCCTTCATCTTCGAGCGAGTAGACATGCTGCCGCGCCATCCCGGCCAGCTCTACGAGGCTATTGCCTACGGCATCCTGTTTCTGCTGATGTGGTGGCTGCACAAGCGCATGGCCGAGAAGATAGGCACAGGCTGGTACTTCGGCTTCTGCCTGACATATATCTTCACCTTCCGCTTCTTCATTGAGTACACCAAGGAGATACAGGAAGCCTTCGAGGCCTCGCTGCCCTTGGACATGGGGCAGATACTCTCCCTGCCCTTCATCATCATAGGTCTCGTCTGTATGGTTAGAGCTAAGAACAAGCAAGTATCCTCTTAACACGAAACAACCAAAACTATGACTAAGAAACCTGCCTTCTATTTATTCTTCTTGCTCTTGGCATTCCTGACAGGATGCATTGGTAGTAACCATCATCGCCAAGAGCTACGCAGACAAGCAGAAGACATGGTTTATGCTGCATACATGGCTAAAGACTACCCCCGTATCATCATCCTTGCAGACAGCTTCAAGACCAATGGCGGTTTTTCCGAGGGTAAAGCCTGCTACTGGCTGGGGTACGCCTACGACCGTATGATGCAGAAACGGATGGCGGAACTATACTGGAAAACGGGTATCGCTGCTGTGGAGAACTCCACAGACGATGAGGACGTGAGGGTCTATGCCGGCATTTGCAACCGCCTGACAGGCCTGTTGAGTACATGGGGTGAATATGAGGGAGCCCTCAAGGTGGCAGTACCTGCCGTTGAACGGTTGAAAAGCCTAAAACGCGACACGACAAACGAATACGCTAATATGCGTATCTACATCGGTTGCTGTCAGAGCCGCTTCGGATTAAACGAGAAAAATATCAACGAGAAACTGGAAGAAGGCTATCGCGCTCACCTTAATCTCATTAAGAAACATCCATACGCCACCAACTATCGTGACGCTATCATAGGTGTCATCAATATCAGCTATACCTTTATGGATATAGGAGACTACAAGCAGGCTCTCGTGTGGTTAGACAAATACGCCTATCTGATAGAAGGATATACCAAACAGAAAGATGCACATAAAGACTTCGCCGAAAAACAATGGGCACGCTATGACGTCTATCGCGCCAGAGCCCTGGAGGGCCTTGGACGCAAGCAAGAAGCCGCAGATGCCTACCAAAAGTTCTGTCAGACCTCTTTCTTCCATACGGCAGAAGGTAAGATCCTGGCCTGTGACTATCTGATGCTGGCAGGACTTTGGCAAGAAGCCGCCGACAACTTCAGCAGCATGGAGACGCTGATGAAGGAATACGGTGTGTACTATACGCTGGAGAACATACAGAAGCTGCAAGTCAAGAAATATAACATCAACAAGCGGGCCGGACGAATAGATTCTGCCCGTGCCGTCAGTGTGAAAATCGTAGAACACCTGGACTCTGCCATCACGCAGTCACAACTGGCCAAAGTCCGTGAGAATGCCGCCGTCCACCAAAAAGAATTAGAGATTACTGCCGAAAACGAAGAGTATCACCACCAGCGTCAGATAGGACGTATGATCGGTATGACGACAACCATCGTACTCCTCCTTATTTACATCTTTGTACGCCATCGTGTCCAATCCCGTCTTAAGAAGGCACATAACGACCTCATGGTAGCCTACGACCAACTCGAAAAGACTACCACCGCGAAGGAGCGTATGGAAAGTGAACTGCGCATTGCAAGCGACATACAGATGTCTATGATACCACAAGTATTCCCCATAAGGGAAGGTCTGGATATGTACGGTTCAATGACACCAGCTAAAGAGGTGGGCGGCGATCTCTTCAACTATCTGATTAAAGGCAATAAAATATATTTCTGCATAGGAGACGTCAGCGGCAAGGGTGTGCCTGCCTCGCTCTTCATGACCATAGCCACACGTGGATTCCGTTCACTGGCCTTAATGGGGAGGAACCCAGCGGAAATAGCCACCCGTCTGAACCTCGAATTGTCTGAAAACAATGAGAGCGGTATGTTTGTCACTATGTTCATCTGTATGTTCGATATGAAACTCGGACGAATGGAATATTGCAATGCCGGCCACAATCCCCCTGTGATAGGCAATGCTGACGGACAATTCAAGTTCCTCGATGTAGAGGAGACCAATGCTCCCATCGGACTTTGGCCGGAATTGGAGTTTAAGGGTGAAGAGATAGAATACTTCCACAACCGCCTGATGCTGTTATACACTGATGGCCTCAACGAAGCAGAAAACCAGCAGCAAGAGCAATATGGCGAGGAGCGCATCATAGAACTGTTAGCTTCGCACAATACGAATAACTCTCACGACATCGTAGAGGCGCTGAAGGCTGACGTAAACCAATTCCGGCAGGGAGCCGAACAAAACGACGACCTCACCATAGTTGCTTTCCGATATTCCTAACGACTCACAAATAACTATCTACTCAATTATATGATACATTCATGTTATAGAAAAATACTCATCACCCTCTTGGCCTTCGTTCCGCTTTACGTTGGAGGCAAAGAGGTTCCTGATACGGCTTTCGAAAATCTCTACCAGCGCTTCTACATGCTCTACGGACAGCCAGAAAAGGAAAAGGAGTTCTTTGAGGCTGCCCGGCAGATGAAGGACTACTACCTGAAGAAAGGCAGAAAACTGGCCTACTATCAGATTCGTCAGAACGAGGTGCTCTATGATACAGAACATGGCAACATCTACCGAGCCATCACCCGTTCCAACGAAATCTTAGAGGAAATGAAGAAAGACGATGAAAAGCATTACGACATCGTCTATACGGCTTTGGGCACCA
>CAMOQW010000017.1 GCA_946623195.1 uncultured Prevotella sp. | reverse complement strand
GGAAAAAAAAGAAACCGATTTATTTTGTATTGCTCTCGACTTTTCGTAACTTTGCTGGAAATCTCAAACCTTCTGTGGTTATCGGCAGTTTGAGAGATAAGGCATTTTTGAGGGTTACGAACTGGAAACCTACAGATTTCCGTATTCTTCCTCAATTTGCGTACTGTTAGACCGCTCGACGCTAAGCCACCAGCCTGTTTCAATGGCTCATTGTCGAGGGCAAAGGTACAGAGAAAAAGTGGAATAACCAAACCTTTTCTGAAAATTACTATTCTTTTGAGTCCTTCAAATCAAAGTACATCAGACGGGTACTCTGAGGAACAATGGCCTTGTCCTTTCGTGTACTCATTGATTCTATTTCCTCTGATGGGAATAGATAGGTGAATCCGTTCTTTACATAATAGGCCAAAGCGTCTGGAGCATTACGGGCATCAACGATAAGGAATCGGCAACCTGCCTTTCCTCCATGACCCAGCCACATCTTGATAAAGTTCATAAGGGCTGTGCCAATGCCTTGATGTGCCATTTCTTGATTGACAGCCAAGCGTCCTATTAGAATTCCTGGATAACGCTTCAATCGCTTCTCGCTGAGGTCGTTCAATTCGCGGAACTCCTCTTGTTTCCGATTCGACAAATCTGTGATACGCAGACTATCGTATGAAACGGAGAAAGCACAAGCAATCTTCTGAGGGCATTCTTTGGGACAGAACACATATGAACGGCTCACCATACGTTGGGAATAGGCGAGCACGTCCTTTTGGAAATATTCGTCAAGGTCATTTACTCCACAAGAAAAATGCTCGCACTCTGCGAGCACATCTTCTGTCAGTTCCTTGAATACAAATCTACTCAGAAATTCGTCGTTTGTCATACGGGCATTCCTGATTCTTTCAGCATTCTGTAATAAGCCTCCTTCTCGCTCTCCGTATAGATGGGAGTGGGATGAGGGTTGCGCTCACGCTCTTCTGCACGCTCTATGAATGCCCTTGCGGCTTCACCGTGCAATGTTGGGATAATCTTTACTGGTGTTGCCATATTATTACTTCCTTTTGATTCTCGCTGCAAAATTAGTCAAAATTCTCCAAAGTTGCAAGGAATTGGCAAGATTTCAACAAAAAAGAAAGATAATCGAGGCTATTTTTGCAGATATTTGGCAAAATAGCACAAGGATTCGAGAAAAAACACTATCTTTGTAGCGGCTTGGGGGAGAAATCCCGAGTCGCAGATGCATTAGCTTTAATTTCGCACTTTACCGAAAAGACCTCGGAAATCTATTTTGGAATAAGTTCGATTGAGAAGCAAAAGGGAAAGTCGGAAACGGCATTCCATCCACAATGTAGCTATGCACACGCCTTATGGCGTGGAGCATTCTTATATGTGGATAGGGGTTCCAATTCCGAGGTCTGCCCCTTAGGTAAAGTGCATAAGAGTGGCCACGCCATTCTTTATGTCCTTACGTTTGCATCAGTTTAGACACTAAAACTGATATGCTTATGGAACAGAATGTATTCATCGCCTCTATTTATTCCTTTATACCTCTTAAGCGTATAAAGAAGGAGTATCGTATGTCTATTGACAATCCTATTCATACGCCTCGCTACGAATTATATGCAAAAGCCCAATGTAGGTACAAGAAAATTCAAGAGCAAGATTTCTACTACCAATCAGTTTAGACACTAAAACTGATATGCTTATGGAACAGAATGTATTCATCGCCTCTATTTATTCCTTTATACCTCTTAAGCGTATAAAGAAGGAGTATCGTATGTCTATTGACAATCCTATTCATACGCCTCGCTACGAATTATATGCAAAAGCCCAATGTAGGTACAAGAAAATTCAAGAGCAAGATTTCTACTACCAGTATGAAATTGATGATGTGAAACACATCCGCAAGGTAAGGATGCAGGTTTGTCTGTTGCACTATAAAGAAGATGCCGACGAAAGCAGCGGACAGTATTATCTTGTTGTAGGTACTGGAATAGACAAAGCGTTCGTGGAAAAAGACGCTAAGACCTACTCTCAAAAAGATATTTGTACCCTAGCTGATATAACTTTCTTAAAGAAAGCATTCTATTGCAAAGGAAAAGAAGGTTTCTTCTATCCCTTGAATGACCCTCAGAAGTACATGATGTATGATTGGCTCAATGAACTTGTCTATACATTTTCTGGTATCCAAGCAAATAACCATTTTAGTCGTTCCTTCATTGTAGACATTTTGGGCATAACAATTGATATAAGCGGTAGTGAATTGTCAGTACTTAATACACGTTTTGAAGATAAGTTTTATGACAATCAAAGTATAAAGGAATTGTCTTATACAATCTGTAATAGTGACAGATGGGCGTATGGACTTATTTTCGGAAACGACAACTTTATACGTGTACCCATAACACAAATCAGAAAGGTTATCCGTGAACCCTTTTCGAACAATTTTACAGATGCAACTTATGCCAGCTGGAATACCATCGTTCTTCTTCGAACACATAATCCGTATCCATCTAGTAATAAGTATGAAGGGAAGCCTTTCTCCACAGAACTAACAGACATCTCGAATGTTTACGAAATTTGTGCTACAATGAACATGAAGCACAAACTAAAGGTGATAAAGAAAATGCTAAGAAGCAATAATGCTTCAGCAATTAAAGATGCACTTGGCAATATTTCCGCAGACATCATTCGGCGACCATTTGGTGTTCAGGAGTTGACGGGGAAAACAACGTATATTTATGAAGCAATGGGCATCAATGATGACTTGGATGCTCTTAGGAGGATAGGCGAGCTCAAAGCAGAAGCTGCCAACATAAGATATACTCAAAGACTGAACTGGATAGTTGCCGCACTTACAGCAGCGACTCTATTAATAGGCATTCTTCAATTAATCAGATAATAGATTTGTTATGTGTAATTGTAATGTTGTAGAAACCCATTTGTTTATCACACTTTGTGTGTTAGTTGGTGTTGTTATAATAGCCTGCATCGCCATTATGACAATCTATGTGGTTTTATCTTATCAAAAGATTTCGAGAATGGAAGAAACTTTAAAGAGAATGGAATGAGTACACCGTTTATCTACCACATAATGATCGACCGCTTTGCCGGTTGTGACCCAGAGCGGAAAGGGCGATGCTTCAAAGGTGGAAACCTGCGAGGCATTATAGATAAACTCGATTATATCCAATCGTTGGGTTGCAATGGCATACTGCTCACGCCATTCTATAAATCCAATGAGTATCACGGGTATCATATTACGGACTATGAACAGGTGGATGAACATTTTGGTTCTTGGGACGATGTGCGGAATTTGGTAAAGGCTGTACATGAACGAGGTATGACTATTACAGCTGACTTTGTTGCAAACCACTGCCATATCAGTAATCCGTTAGTGTCGCTACATCCCGACTGGTTTAAGAAGAAGAAGGATGGTTCTCTCAAATGCTTCTATAATATTGAATACCTTCCTGAATTCAATCTCGACAGAGTTGGTGCTCAACGCTATATAGTGGAGAGAATGAAGTGTCTATACAAAATTGGCTTTGATGCCATCCGACTGGATTATGCTAAAGGTCCTTCATTGAATTTCTGGCGAAAGGTCAGAAGAGAAATAAAGAAAGACTATCCCAATGTGCTGCTGATAGGCGAGATACTTGGCCCGCCAAATGGAAAGCATCTTCCAGAAAGTCTTGCTCTCCGAGTAAAGAACTGTGAAATCTGCAAACAGGAAGCTTGGCAACTATGTTATGTGGGCATCTTTGATGGCGTTCTCGATTTTGAATATCAGTCTCTACTGTGTAATGCAGTAAAATCAAAACAGCGCATCATCGGCAATCAGCAATTAGATACAGCAGTAAAGGAACACTTCTCACGTTATGCTGACTATCCTGATTATCAGCTTTGGCTACTTCTTGACAACCACGATTTTAATCGTTTCCTCTATGAGTGTGGCGATGATGTAGAATTGCTGAAGGAAGCGATTGTTTTCTGTCGAAAACTAAGCTTTCCATACCTTATGTATTATGGTACTGAAAAGGGAATGACACACAAGTCTGACCGTTTTAGCGGTGAGCAATACGCTGACGAGCAAGTGCGTGAATGTATGAAATGGAACAAACAATCAATCTTTAAAACGATAGAATTATGAATAAGAATTTATCAAATTGGCTAATAGCCCTATCTTGTTGTATAACATTTGCCATTGATATGCATGGGCAAAATGAAATCTTTAAAAGTGGATATTATAAAGGACACAAATGGGTGATATATTATTTCGACCCCAACTTAGAGATTGATGGTGCAATAAAGTGGTCTATATGCAGAAATGCTTTAACGGTTGATGAACTGAATATTGGTGACGAATTGTTTTTTTACGTAACATCAAAGTCAGAAGGGCATAAGAATGAATTGTACGATTTTGATGGAAATCTAATAATACCATACCAATTCGACCATGGAGTAGGTGTTAATAAATTTGGTAGTACATATTTGTTAACGGTTAATAAAAAAGATGTGTGGAACCCTCTTCTTGATGTTTTTTCTACAAAGGGGCAATTAGTTCTCCCTGATTGCAGAGAAATATCGTATATAACCAAAGACAAGCAATACGGTGAAATCTTTAAAGCAAAGGTGGAAGATGGGTATGGGGTGTTTAATACAGGAGGAGTGGTTATTGTACCTCCGGGAAAATATAAAGATATAAAGTGGACGATGGACGAAGATAACAACATTGTTACTTTTGAATTTACAAATACTGATGATTACATAGGTATGATGGACAGAAATAAAAACTGGCTTGTACCTTTTAATCGGCAGTTCAAAACCGTAAAGCCTCTGGAAACGGAATATGGAAGATATTTTCTGTGCCAGAAAAACAACAATCTTGGGAAATATGCTTTGTTCAATGACAAATGGAATGAAGTTCTAACTCCAAATTACTCATCTATCACTCCTTTAGATGTCGATGGCGTATTGTATTTTAAGGTTTATAAGGATGGTTACTGTGGGTTATATGACAAAACTGGCACAGAAATCTTCTCGCCTGATTATGGAAACTTATGGCATTTAGGCAGTAATTATTGGGGATTTCAAATAAATGGATACTGTGGGGTTATGACTATGCAAGGTAAGGTGATAATTCCGACAAGTAGAAGATACACAAGTATAGGACGCTTTATTAAAAGTCAAAAACGATTTACATATTCTATGGACGGCTTTGAAGGAGAATGTAATCATTTGGGGCAGCAAGTTTCAAAAAGAAGGGTTGCAAAACCCAAATCATCAACGACTACTACCTCACCATCAAAAACATCATCATCAAGTTCTTCTGCCGCAAGTTCAAGAACTTCTTCCACATCTTCCTCAACTACAAGCAACAGCGCCTCAACCAGCAACAACAACTCTGGAAACAACACAACAACAATTCATGTCGAGCATCACCATGACCCCGTACCTGTACAGCAGTGGCAGGCATGTTGGGCCTGTGGAGGAATGGGCACAATGGGATGTGACGGTTGCGGTGGTTCTGGTACAAAGTACATTGGGAACAGGCTACATAGATGCGGTCTTTGTAATGGTAGTGGAATAAGGCCATGCAATATTTGTTATGGCAACAAAGGGCAATATATAACAGTGTACAAATAAATACCCGCTTGCCAACTTTGGAGGCAATTCTTTTGAGTTACTTGATTCTTTTCGAGTAACTCAAAAGACATCTTGTTGAACATAATATTATCGTTTGAACAGTTACTCACATCCATCACTCCGTAGAAAGTTTGCAACGGACAGATGGACTAAAAGGATACCAGTCAGAGGGATGGATGAAGTACTGTCAGTACAATTTCAAACGGCTTATGGTTACGTTCTATTCGCCCAAGGTATTCGCCACAATGGCTTATATCTTCCGTTTCATGCCATTACTGCTTACGTTAGCCTGTAAGTCCTCGCCTTGTGTAATCAGACTTCGGTAATACTCATGTTGTGGATATGTGCTGCGCCTCTGAGCCTTTGATACCTCGCTGTAGTCCGTATGCTGCCATCTGCTCAGCGTAAATATCCTTATAGCGTATTAGGTTGGCACGACTCATTACCTCGTCGGTGCACCAGCAAGGTGCAGGGGCTTTCGTCCTGTATTTCTTCTTGACAGACCGCTCCTTCTTCAGTCTCTTCCGTTTAGTCTGCACGATGGGGACGATGGTGGAATGAAAATGCAGAAGGGAGCCGGGCAGATTTAGGAAAGTCAGTTCCAAAGTGTTAAGTTTAGGTCAGTTATGACAATCGGTACCTTACAAGTGCCAAAAGCACCACTTTTCTTGGTCTTCGAGGTTAGTTAACAGGGTTACGATTTGGCTACCTAACTCTTGCCGCAATCTTCCCAGATTTGCGTATATCCCTCCGACCGAACTTCCTCGTTTTGCCCCGAAATGCCTTTATCCATGCGCTTTCTTGCGTTAATTCTCCAAAATTACTTTGTTGCGTCAACCTTTTTTCGTAACTTTGCGCTTGCAATGAAACAAGTAAGACCAAAGAAGAACCTCGGGCAGCACTTTCTGACCGATCTGACGATAGCCCGCCGCATAGCCGACACAGTGGATACCTGCCCCGGTCTGCCCGTACTGGAAGTGGGCCCGGGCATGGGTGTGATGACACAGTATCTGGTAGAAAAACCACGGCCCCTGAAGGTGGTGGAGATAGACCGTGAGTCGGTGGCCTATCTGAACGAGCATTTTCCACGGTTGCGCGAAAACATCCTTGGCGAGGATTTCCTGCGCATGGATTTGTCGACGGTCTTCAACGGCCAACAGTTTGTGCTGACAGGCAACTATCCCTACGACATCTCGTCGCAGATATTCTTCAAGATGCTGGACAACCGCGAACTGATTCCCTGCTGTACAGGCATGATACAGCACGAAGTGGCCGTTCGGATGGCGTCGCAGCCCGGCAACAAGCAGTATGGTATTCTGTCGGTGCTGATACAGGCGTGGTACGATGTGGAGTATCTCTTCACCGTAGAGCCGTCCGTCTTCAACCCGCCGCCTAAGGTGCAGAGTGCCGTCATTTGCATGAAGCGCAACCATGTGCTGCATTTGGGTTGCGACGAACAGCTGTTCAAGCGCGTGGTAAAGACCGTGTTCAACCAGCGCCGCAAGATGCTGCGGGTATCGCTGAAACAGTTGTTGCCAGACCTCTACGCAATGGCCGACCACCCCTTCATGACCCTACGTCCTGAGCAGCTCTCCATCCCTCAGTTTGTTGAGCTGACCAATATGGTGGAAAAGTCGTTGTGTTCGACCACAAAATAGTTGTGTACGGACACAACTGATTGATTTGTATCAAGAATAACCCCATTTTTGACGATAAAAGGCGAAAAACATTTTGCGGTTCAGAAATAGTTCGTACCTTTGCATCGTCTTCAAGAGAAATGGATTAGTTTTTAAGGTTAGAGATTGGATAACATTTTAGTAGAGAAAGTTAGAGTATTAGTTAATAGGTAAAAGATCAGGATAACACACACGACGTCGGGAGACGTTTTTTCATACGACATTAGGTTTTTAGTTATTAATAGTTAGTAGTAGAGATGCAGCCCACGGGTGGGAGAACCCGAGTGCTGCATCTCGTACTTTTCTGTTCACCCGTTCAGGCCCCGCACTTCTGCAGCCACCCGCCGCGAAACAAGCGGATGAGGAACATGCCACCCCGGAACGTCAGTTCAATAGCCATTGCCGTCCATACTCCAGGCAGCCCGTAGGTCGTTGCCAGCAGCGCTGCCAGCGTCAGGCGCACACCCCACATGGAGGCCAGGCTCATGACGGCAGGACGCAGAGTGTCGCCAGCGCCGATGAACACGCCATTGCAGACGATAGCAGCCGCAAACATGGGTTCTGCGAAGGCCTCGATGCGTAAACAGTCGGCACCTATCAGGATGATGTCGTCAACAGGCGTCATCAGCGACATGAGCTCAGGAGCCAGGCCCCACATCAGTACTCCCATCAGCGTCATCACCGCCATTCCCAACCCGACAGACATGCGTGCAAACGACTGGGTGAGCAGGCGCTGGCCGGCACCGAAACTCTGGCCCACCAGCGTGGTGGCAGCCTCGGCGATGCCATAGCCGGGCATGTAGCACAGGCTTTCTACGGTGATGGCCAGCGAGTGGGCGGCAATGGATACGGTGCCCAGCGGTGCCACGATGAGCGTGCTGATGATCTGTGCACCGCCCATCAGCATGTGCTGCGCCCCCATCGGTGCTCCTATCTTGAAGGCGTTGCCCACTACGTCGCTCTTCGGACGGAACGACCCGGGGCGTCCCTTCAGGTGGAGCATGTCCGAGCGTACCAGCAGGAAATAGAGCATCAGACCGGCCGTTATCAGTTCGGCAACGCCGGTGCCGATGGCAGCACCCATCACTCCGAGGTCCAGGATATATATAAATAGGTAGTTGAAGCATACGTCCATCACACACATCAGGATGTTCAGGATGCTGGGAATCTTCATGTTGCCCGAGCACTTCAGCATCGAGCCGGCCAGCCCCTCCATCTGGAAGAAGATGCCACAGAAGCCGATGATGGCGAAGTATAGCGAGGCATCGTGGGCTATCTCTGCCGAGCCGCCCATCCAGTAGGGCAGCGGCCCGCTGATCAGAATGGCAACGAGCGAAATGCTGAGTGCCCACAGCAGACAACACACCAATGACTGGCGCAGCACGCGGCGGGCCCGTTCAAAGTCGTTGGCACCGATAGCGTGGGCCACCTGCACCGAAAAACCCATGTTGGCTGCCGAGGCCAGACCGCCCATCAGCCATCCCGTGGTCTCCACAATACCGATGGCCGCCGATGCCTTAGCCCCCAGATGGCCTACCATCGAGGCATCGATAAAAAACATTACCGTAGCCGAAATCTGTGCCAGAATAGACGGAATACTCAGGCTGACAATCAGCCTGAGTTTCTCGCCCTGTGTCATCTCGCGGCCTTCGCGGATGTAGGCCAACAGGTCTTTCTTCTGGTCGCTCATTCAGCCTCTAACAGCAGCACGCGACTGGCCCACTCGTTCTTCTTGCCCCAGTCCACTTCATTGCGATAGGGCATGTCCAGACCATGATTCATCAGATAGGCTCCGCTGAACGACTTGCCCTCGCAGTCCAGCGGTTTCAGGTCGATGCGGTTCAACTCGTGAACCTTATACATACGCGTAGGGTTCAATCCGGCCATTTTCACCCTCGGCAGGTGCTCGTTCTGGAACGACTCCGTCTTCCACCAATACCAGACAGCCTTCGACTGCTCGTCGTTGACATACATCATGGAGGCCAGCCCCTTCCGGTCGTAGGGCGACACCAGTCGGTAGATGTTGCCAAACTGCACGATGGGTCTGATCTGCTTGTATTCAGCAATAGCCTTTCTGCACAGCTCCTTCTCATCGTCAGTCATATTCTTGGGTTGAATCTCCATGCCTAAGCGCCCGCTCATTGCCACATCGATGCGATACTTCATGGCCGTGGTGCGGAATACGGTGTGGTTAGGTGTGGCCGAAATGTGGCTGGCCATCGCGATGGCAGGGAAGAAGTAGGAGGTGCCCCACTGCATGTAGATGCGCTGCAGGGCATCGGTGTTGTCGCTCACCCAGAACTCATCGAAGTAGGGCAGCACCCCCCAGTTGGCTCGTCCGCCGCCCGAGGCACAGGCCTGGATGGTGACGTCGGGGAATTTTTCGCGGATGCGCTGGCACACCTTCTGGAGACCGCGATGATACTCAATGTAGAGGTGGCTCTGGTCGTTCATGGTGAGATACTGCGAGCCGTGGTTCATGATGGCCATGTTGGCATCCCACTTGATGTAGTCTATTTCCGGATACTTGGTCATGAGGTTGTCCACCACACCGAACACGAAATCCTGCACCCGTGGATTGCTCAAGTCGAGCACTACCTGCGTGCCGCCACGCCCCAGGACGGGCTCGCGCTTCGGAGCCTTGACAATCCAGTCGGGATGGGCCTCGTAGAGTTCCGAGGTGGTATTGGCCATTTCGGGTTCTATCCAGATGCCGAACTTGACCCCGTTCTTCTTGGCATCGCGCAACAGCCCCTCGATGCCGTCGGGCAGCTTGTTCTTGTCTACCACCCAGTCGCCCAGCGACGAGTTGTCCACCTTGCGTGGATACTTGTCGCCAAACCAGCCGTCGTCCATCACAAACAGTTCGCCACCCATCGAGGCTATGTCCTTCATCATCTGGTCCATGCCTTGCTGGTTGATGTCGAAGTAGACGCCCTCCCAGGAGTTCAGCAGAATCTTGCGCTCCCGGTCGCCATGCATCAGTTTATATTTGCGACCCCACTTGTGGAAGTTGCGGCTGACACCGGAAAGTCCCTCTTCTGAAAAGGTCAGGGCCAGGGCAGGCGTAACGAATGTCTCGCCCTTCTTCAGGTGGTATTCCGAGTTGTCCTCATTGATGCCGGCAAAGAAGTAGTGATACTCCGTGTCGTCGGTCACCACCTTCAGCCGGTAGTTGCCCGAATAGCACAGGGCGGCGCCGATCACCTGGCCGCAGTTCTCCCGGGCCTTGCCGTCGAGCGAGAACATCACCTCGCCGTGGTCGGTATGCGAGTTGCGCGTGCCGTCCTTGTTGACGATGACCTTCTGGCCTGCCGTCAGCGGCTCCTCCACCAACTGTGCTTCGTTGGCCCACGAGCCGTAGAGATGGCTCATCCAGACGTCGCCGCGACGGATGGGCAGCATGGCCGAAGCAAAGGTGGTCAGCGTGACGGTCTGCTTCTCGCCATTGGTGATTTCTGTCCAGATTTCTATCATGTCCACTTCCGGATAAGCCTTATAGTTCAGCGTGACGGTAGTGGGGTAGACGGGGTCTTTCAGCGTGATGACCGTCGTATTGCCGTTCTGCGCTACGCCGTCGGCATAGAGTGCCGTCGACAGGTTGCCGTCGCCGTGGCGCATGGCCAGCGCAGCTTCTGCAGGAGTATTCAGACCGTGTGCCGGATAGGCCTCCATGCGCCCTGAAACGGTAGGCTGCTGCAGGTGTTGCAATTCCTGCGCGCTGAGTTTGCTGCCAAAATAAACATACCGGGGCTGTTGACCCTTCACCACGTCAAGCACCAGTGACAGGCTGTTGGTCTGCACCACCACCTGTTCCGCCCATGCCGTCATTACCGACAGGCAGAGTGCCAAAGAAAGCGCTAGTTTCTTTTTCATATACTTTGTTGTTATTTATAGTTAGTTTCGTGCTACAAAAGTAATGATAATTTCCGGAATTATCAAATGGTTTGCAAAAAAAATAGCAAAAATAGAGAAACAGCCAAAATATTTTGCCGCATCATTTCCGATAGTCCCTAACTTTTATGCAAATATTTATCATTTATTGGCCAAATGATTATCCATGGGAGCATCTTTTCTCAGTACTCCAAAGGTGAATTTCACAAATGAAAAAATGTCGCTGAAGTCTTGGGCTTCTGCGACATTTCTTTTTTTTCTGACATTCCGGGGACTACTGCATATCGTAGACCACCTGCATGAGGCGCTTGCCGATTTCGTCGGCAGCCTCCATCGTGGCGGCTTCGCTGTAGACGCGGATGATGGGCTCGGTGTTCGACTTACGCAGATGAACCCACTTGTCGGGGAAGTCGATTTTCACACCGTCGATGTCGTTGACCTGGGCGGTAGGGTCGGCAGCAAACATCTCCTTGACTTTCTGCAGGATGGCATCGACGTCGGTCTGCGGGGTCAGGTCGATGCGGTTCTTGGCTATCTGATAGTCGGGGAAGGTGCGGCGCAGCTGGCTCACCTTGCACTCCTTCTTGGCCAGCGAGGTGAGGAAGAGGGCGATGCCCACGAGGGCGTCGCGGCCGTAGTGGCTCTCGGGGTAGATGACACCGCCATTGCCTTCGCCACCGATGACGGCGTTGACCTCCTTCATCTTGGTGGTGACGTTGACCTCGCCGACAGCGGCTGCCGTGTACTGTCCGCCACGCTTCAGGGTGACGTCGCGCAGGGCCCGCGTGCTGCTCAGATTGCTGACGGTATTGCCGGGAGTCTGGCTCAGCACGTAGTCGGCGACGCTGACCAGCGTGTATTCTTCGCCAAACATGGTGCCGTCTTCACAGATGAAGGCCAGACGGTCGACGTCGGGGTCGACGACGATGCCCAGGTCGTAGTGGCCTTTCTTCAACTCATTCATAATGCCGGAGAGGTTCTTCTCCAGAGGTTCGGGATTGTGGGCGAAGTCGCCCGTCACCTCGTCGTTCAGGAACTTATAGCCCACGCCCAGTCGCTCCAGCAGCTTGGGCAGGATGATGCCTCCCACGGAATTGATGCTGTCAACACAGACGGTGAAGTGGGCCTGGCGGATGGCTTCGACATCCACCAGCTGGAGGTCGAGCACGGACTGCACGTGGCGGTCGTCGAAACTGTCGTCCATGATGACGCGGCCCAGCTGGTCGACTTCGGCATACTGGAAGTCTTCCTTCTCGGCAATCTCCAACACGCGACTGCCGTCGGCAGCAGTCAGAAATTCACCCTCGCTGTTGAGCAGCTTCAAGGCATTCCACTGGCGGGGGTTGTGGGATGCGGTGATGATAATGCCGCCGTCGGCCTGGCTCATGCGGACTGCCAGTTCGGTGGTTGGCGTGGAGGCATAGCCGATGTCGATCACGTCGAAGCCCATGCCCACCAGCGTGCCGCAGACGATGTCGCGCACCATAGGGCCGGAGATGCGTCCGTCGCGGCCTACCACGATCTTGCCCGCACGACGGGGGATGAAGGTGGCGTAGGCAGTGGTAAACTTGACGATATCCAGCGGATTGAGGGTATCGCCTGTGCGTCCGCCAATGGTTCCGCGGATGCCGGAAATAGATTTAATCAGTGACATATAGTCTGTTATTTACGATTTGACGATTTGTGATTTACTATTTATTTGCGATTTGACGAATTACGTTTTAGGGCGATTTCTTTATTTTTCGCGAACGTAAGTGATTTCGTAATAGCAGGGGTAGACGCTGGAAGAAGCATCGGCAGTGCCCTGCGAGTGGGGCACGATGAGGCGCACCTTGGCTATCTGGTCGTTTTCGTCAACAGGGCGCCCGATGTTGATATAGTTGAGCGGTACCAGCCATCCCGACGGTACGCTGGCCGAGCCGTGGACCATCTCCATCATGCCGCCCATGCTCTCTGTCGAGGTGAACGAGGCGGTGATGGTGGTGCCTGTGCGGATGACGCTCATCTTGTCGACATACTGCGACGGGTCTACGCTCATGCCCAGTGTGGCGATGTAGTAGGAGCCGCGGACATCGTTGCGCACCAGCACGGAGTCGGTCAGCAGGTTTTTCTCCATGAAGCGGCAGAAGACGTTGACGCGGCGGTTCTCCTCCAGCATGTCGCCACAGCCCTTGCGGACAATCTGCATGTAGACGCCGGTACGGGTGAGGCGCACAAACTCGTTCTTCGACGTGTCGGTGACGTAGCCGTTGTCCTCGAACTGTATCTCGTCGATGACCTGAATGTTCTCGTCGGTGATGAAACGGCTGATGGCGGCACGCTCCTTATCCTTCTTGTCGCCATAGGTCTCGTAGGACTCACAGGCGGTGTAGCAGACGGTGAGCAGGGCCAGCAACGCTGCATATAGTAACTTCTTCATAACGTTGTGATATTCTAAAAAACCGGGCGCAAAATTACTAATTTCTTCGCAACTAATCGCTATGTATTATGAACTATTAACTACTTTAACGTGTCTTCAAAGGCTTCCAGGGCCTGGTGCACCACGGCGACAGCCTCGTCGATGGTGCAGTCGAGCCGTCCGCCAGAGGCATTCAGGTGGCCTCCGCCGTTGAAGAAGCGTGCTGCCATCTCGTTGCAGGGGAAGTCGTCGACGGAACGCAGGCTGACCCACACGCGGTGTTCGTGCTCGGTGTCCTCGCGCAGCGAGATGCTCAGCTTGAGGCCCTTGATCTGCAGGGGCATGTTGACCAGTCCCTCGGCATCGCCCTTGACGAAGTGGAACTGCTTCAGGTCGGCCCGCGTCAGGGTGAAGTAGGCGGCATGGCGGCTCTCGTCGACCACCAGGCGGTTGCACAGCACATGGCCCACCATGCGCAGACGGTGCTCGCTGTAGTTGTGGAACACGTTACGGTAGATGCGGTCCTTGTTGATGCGCTTGGTGAGCAGCTGACTGATGATGAAGAAAATCTCGGGATTGTTGGAATTGAAGGTGAAGCCGCCGGTATCGGTCATCATGCCGCAGTAGACGGGGACGGCGAAATGCTTGCCCAGCTGGTCGAAGAGCCCTAACTGCCAGACGATGCGGAACACCAGTTCGCACGTGGACGACATCTCGGGATGCGAGAGGGTGAGCACGGCGTCGACGTCGGGGCCGGGATGGTGGTCGATGAGCACCTTGCGGGCCGGAGAGCTGCAGAGGGCATCGGACATCTCGGCAGTCCGCGACGGGGTGTTGAAGTCGAGGCAGATCAGCAGGTCGGCAATCCGGAGCACCGTGTCCACATAGTCGCGGCGCTTGTCGTAGCGCACTATCTTCTCCGAGTTGGGCAGCCACTGCAGGTAGTCGGGATATTGGTCGGGCACCACCATCAGCGGCTCCTTGCCCAGCAGGCGCAACACTTCAGCCATACCCAGCAGGGAACCCATAGCGTCGCCGTCGGGGTTCTGGTGGCAGCAGAGCACAGCGGTGCGAGTATCATCAAGGAGGGAGCGCAGCAGTGTGCACTCCCTCGTAGTCATTAAATCGTTCAGCATGTGTAATCAGAACAGTTTGTTGGGATATACGCCCTCGTCCACCAGCTTCTGGATGCGGTCTACGGTGTCCTGACGGTCGGCAGCGTAGGTGACGCCGAACCACTTCGAGGTGGTGTCGAGCACCTTGACGGTGGCGGTCTGCTCGTTGATGAGCTTGTTGACCATCAGCGGGATGAAGAACTCGGCCTTCAGGTTCTGAAGGTTCTTCGGGTCGCTGAGGAACTCCTTGAAATAGGCCTCGGAGTGCTCGAAATAGTCGGGTGTGAAGCCCCACATATTCATCGAGACGGGGGTGTTGTCGTCTACCACTATCCATTTGCCGTTTTCGTCCTTGTAGCGGATGGGCTCGGCGGCGGAACCGGCATTGGAGCCGTCCTCGGCACAGCGCACAATCTCGGTACGCTCCACTACGGTGGTCAGATGCTCCTGGGCATCCTTCGAGCAGATGCCACGGGCCACGGTGCCGTTCTCGCTCAGCGTGTTGCCTACGCGGAAGCCCACCATGGCATACTGGTTACGGGCACCCTCGGGCAGATTGCTCAGGAACTTGCCAATCACCATGAAGGCATCGCGATTGTAGAAGTCGTCGCAGTTGATGACGCAGAAGGGCTCGCGGATGACGTCCTTACCCATCAGCACGGCATGATTGGTGCCCCATGGCTTCACGCGTCCTTCGGGCACCTGGAAGCCTGCGGGCAGGGCGTCGAGGGCCTGGAAGCAGAGCTCACACTGGATCTTGTCTTCATACTTGGAAAGTATCTGCGTACGGAACTGCTCCTCGAAATCCTTGCGGATGACCCATACTATCTTGCCGAATCCAGCCTGGATGGCATCGTAGATACTATAGTCCATGATGGTCTCGCCGTTGGGGCCCAGCCCGTCAAGCTGCTTCAGGCCTCCGTAGCGGCTGCCCATACCGGCAGCTAAAAGAAATAATGTTGGTTTCATATCCTTCTTGTTTGTTGTTAAACGGTATATTTCCTGCAAAAGTACAAAATATCCATGAAGAAAGGTCTACGAATTATGAACTATTAACACTTTTGTCAACTTAGAGGTGCGAGGTGAGTGGTGAGGGAAATATCAGAACGGGTAGCCGATGGCAAAGTGTAGGGTGTGGCTATTGGCAAACCGGTCGACGTTGTAGAATCCCGACTTGCCAGTGTCGTAGGGCACATGCAGGGCCACACCCCAGTCGAGGCGCAGGATGAGGAAGTCGAGGTCGTAGCGCAGGCCGACGCCAGTGCCTACCGCCATTTCGCGGAAGAAGCGGCTGAAGCGGAACTTGGCATTGTCGGAGTAGACCTGCTGTTCGTCGCCTCTGTCGCCGGAACGGGTGTTCCACACGTTGCCGGCATCCAGGAAGAGGGCTCCGTGCAGGTTGCCGAACAGCTGACGGCGGTACTCCAGGTTGCACACCAACTTGACTTCGCCGTTGCGCATCATGTAGTCGTGGGCCTTGTCGCCTTCACCGGCAAAACTGCCCGGGCCGATGCCGCGCACGGAGAAGGCACGGATGCTGTTGGCACCGCCTACGTAGAACAACTCGCTGTTGGGCACCCAGTCGCTGTTGCCGTAGGGATAGATGATGCCGGCGTTGACGTGGCCCACCAGCTTCGACTGCCCATTCAGCGTCCACGTCTTGGTGAAGTCGGTCTCCAGCTTGACAAACTGAGAGTAGGGGTTCCTGAACATCTTCTTGTCGCGGTCGTTCCATTTCTTTCCCATCGCCATATCGTAGAGTGCCACCACGTTGCCGGCCTCGGTGAGGGTGGTCTCCCAGCGGATGGGATTCAGCAGGGACGACGGACTGACGTAGGTATAGGTGTAGCGCATCTCGGGGATGAAGTAGTCCTGCATGGTGACCTTCAGGTAGGGGTTCTTGGTCATCACGCTGTCGAAACTGGCAGTATGGCTGTTCATAAACTGATATTTCACTGTGAGCGGCGAGAACTCATGGCGGCTCTGCGCCGAGCTCTGCCAGCGGTAGGTCCACTCGCCGCTGACCACATGCATCTTGTAATAGCTGGGGCGGTAGATGACGTCAGTGGAGGCCTTGGCGATGGTGCTGGGGTTGGTGTAGCGACGGCGGACGATGCGCCCGTTCTTGTCGCGGCGAACGCGGTTGCCGCCAAAGAAGGGGGCTATGATGCGGGGAAACTCCACCGAGGCATCGGCACCATACTCGTAATTGTTCATCGACGAACCGTTGCTGGTGGACCACTCGTAGGAGCCGTGCACGTTGACGTCAATCTTCTCGCCGCCACGGAAGGCATTGCGGCGCGTCAGACCCATCTTCAGCTCGGGGCCCATGCGGCCGATGGTGCGCGCATTGAAATTGGTCTCCACGTAGAAGTCCCAGGGCTTGTCGAAGGTGCAGGTCAGCGTCAGGTCGAGGGTGTCGCACTGCGCGGTGGTGTCGCGGGGGGTGAAGGCGAAGGTGGTGGATGAGAACAGACCCATGGCATTGATCTTGTTCACCGACTCCAGCTGGTTGCTGTAAGAATACAGTTGGCGGGGCCTCAGCTTCAGGTCGGCCATCAGCACACGGGGACGGATGGGGGGCTTCTTGCCGGCATAGCGGATGGTGAAAAAACGACCGCGGAACGAGTCGGTCAGTTCCTCACGGGCCGTCTTGCGCATGGTGAGGTTGATGCGTCCGATATACCACTTGCGCTTGGCAACGTCGGGCACGTCCTTAGCCAGCTGGAAGCGCAGCTGGGCCTTGCCGTCAACAACGAAGGTGTCTGCCAGATAGGATGCATAGCCGGGCTGGTAGTAGTAGAAGCCGTTGTTGCGCAGCAGCGTGCTGATGCGGGTGCGCTCAGCCTCCAGATTGCTCACCACGAAGGGGTCGCCCTGATGGATGGTGGCTTCGCTGAGCGTGCTCCGGATGAGACTGTCGGCCTCGGCAGGGAAACCGAAGTAGCCCACGCTGTCGAGGGTGGTCAGCCGCCCGGGGTGAACGTCGTACGATATCTTCATGGTCTTGGCATTATTCTGAGGAATGGTGTCGAAGCCGACGTAAGAGCTGAAGTATCCGTAGTTGCGCAGCACGCCACGGGCCACCTGGGAGCGCAGGCCGGGATTAACCCATGACATCAGAACGGGTTGCTTGCCGAAGGTCTTCGTCATCCAGCGGGCAAAACCGCTGTCCTTGTTGGCATACTTGTTCCACACCGTGACGCCGAAGGAGAAGGGGATGCGGTAGCGACTGGAACCGAAGATGGCACCGTTGGGGGCTGTGGCCAGTGCCGCCTCTACCTCCTCCTGGGCGGCGGTGAAGTTGGCGCTGTGCTCGTAGTCGCTGTAGGTGATGCCTTCCACTCCCGTAAAGAGCTTGTCGCCTTCGGGAATGTCCTTCGTCATGGAGCAGGCCGTCAACAGCAGGACACAGAGACTGAGTAGTATGTTCTTACTTCGTTGCATGGCTATTCTGTTTGAGGGAGTCGGTCGCCACGCTGTCTCGCCGCAGCACGGCATTCTGGCGCAGGGGCTGCAGCTGGACGGTGCGACGGAACAGGTCGGTGAGGTTTTGCAATGACTTGCGCCAGGTGAAGCCGCCTCCGTACTTCTGGGTGTAGCCGTCGAGCCAGTCGTAGGCATTGTTCTGATAGTACAGGTTGACATACTTGGTGGCGTTGTTGTCAAGGCGGTATTCCATCGTGAAATTGTCGAAGAAGGAGTTGTTGCGCTGCTGCAATTCGGCTCCTGAGGTTACCTTGCCGCCCATGGAGAGGCGCAGCCGGTTGTTGAGGAAGCGCTTGGCAAACTTGAACGAGTAGTCGGTATGCGTCTGGCCGCTGGCATCGGTGCTGTTGTCCATACCAAACGACAGGTCGAGGGTGCGAAGGGCATTGCCGGTAATACTGGTGATGCCGGAATTCAGGAACGACGAGAGGGCGGAGTTCATGGAAAAGCCCTGCGTGTCGGCATTGTCCAGATAGACACCCGTGGTCAGCATGGCTACTGCCAATTTGCCGCGCTGTTCGACACTGAGCGACTGCAGCTCGCTGTGCAGCTGCATGTCCTCCGGGGCATCGAGGGTGAACTCCAGACCCATATCGCTCAGCGTTCTCGAAATCTTCACACCGCAGTCGAAGTCGACCGTACGGGCCACGCCGTTGCTGCCGCTTACATTTGACCTGACACGTTCCGTGGCTGCAATGTTCAGAGTGGGATTCATCATGTCGCCGGTAAACTCGATGTAAGAGCCGTCCTGGATGGTAAAGGTCTTCAGCGGAATGATGGGCAGCGAATACTTCATCTCACCATTAGAGATGGTGTAGCGACCCGTCAGCTGCATGGCATCGGCAGGGGTGTACGACATGCGCAGCGTGCCGCCGCCCATCAGGTCGACGTAGTTGGAGTGGTCGGTGTTGAGCCAGGCCTTCACATGGGCTCCTTGCGACACGTTGAGCGACATGTTCATGCGGAAGCCGTTGATGGCAGGACGCTCCACCACGACCTGGGTGGTGTCGCTGAAGTCGGTGAACTTCACCAGATTGTCCAGCTCGTTGTCGGTGGTCAACGGCGAGTCGCGCAGTATGTAGTACAGGTCGGTAGAAGGCAGCAGGTCCAGGCGACCGCGCATCGTCAGGTCGTCGAGGGTGCCCTGCATACTGGCAAAGATGTTTACAAAGGCCTTGCCGTAGGCTACGCTCTTGGTTGTCTCGCGGGCTCCCACAATCTGGTAGTCTCTGGCACGCATACGCAGCGACAGCCCTATCTTCTCCGTATTGCTGAAGTCTACGTGGCCTTGCAGGGTCAGCGGGGCATTGTTATACTGCGAGTAGGCGGAGAAATTCTCGAACAGCAGCTGTGAACCGACGATGCGGACGGGGTCGTTGTCGAAACGCATGTTGACTCCGTAGGGTTCACTCACCAGATAGGTGGAGTCGAGATAGATTTCACCGTCCACCTTCGGACTCGACAGGCGACCCTTGACGGCCACCTCTCCATCAGTAAAGCCCTTCAAGCCAAATGCCTGGTTGGGAATGAAGCCGTTGATGAATTCCAGCGGCAGGTGCTTCATCAGGAACTTGGCATCGATAGCTCCTTCGCCTTTATCATAATAGGTACCTGTGAGCAGGCCGATTTCCACGTCATCCCTCATCAGACGGGCCTCTACGGCATGGGTACTGTCGCCCTTCTGAAGATACACCATCTCGGTGCTGACATTGCCTATCGGACTGTGCTCGTATGTCATCTGGCGAACATTCATGTCGCTGACCACCGACAACTGGCCGGCGGCATTCTGCACAACATGGTAGTCGCCGTTCATGCTGCCCGTCATGCGCGGGGCATAGGGTATCACGGAGGTCAGCTCATTCAGATCTATCTTGTTCAGCGACAGGGTGATGTCCTGCAGGGCTGTGGAATCGCTGTTCTCGGAATACAGCTTCAGACCGGTGCCGTCGTCGGCGATGAGGTCCAGATGGGCTTGAACCTTACCGTGGGGACTCAGGAGCAGGAAGTTGTCTTTGTTCAGGTTGAAATCTTTATAGCCGATAGTGGGACGCTCGGGCACCAGGTGCAGACGGAGACCGCTGTCGACGACTTCGGCCTGGGCACCCAGACGGGCTCCTAACTTGTTGGCGGCATCATAGTAGCGCACTCCAAAGGTGGCACCGCGCTCCTGCAGCACACCGTCGAACAGGGCATTGAAGACAAACTGCGGATTGCGCTTGTTGTTGCGAATCTGACCACCGAACGACAGGTGGTTCTTACGCTGCGTCAGACGGAAGTTGATGGTGTCCAGACGCACATTGCTTGCCACCAGCGAGTGGATGTGGCCATTGCCGTTGATGCCGGTCTCGGCCGAGATTTCCATGTCGAACAGCAACTCCTTGAAGTCAATGTCCTGACCGCTCTTCAGCAGGGTTGCCAACGGGTTGTTGCGCTTGCTCTCCACGTGCATCTTCATCGTTGGCAACAGCCGCCACAAGGCCGGCTGGTCTATGACTTTCCGGCGCAGCTGACCGGCTACCGAATCGCCGAGGACGGCAAACTGCTTGCCCAGCACCTCGTAGTCGGTGCCGGCATCCAGCTTGACGATGAAGTCGCCGCTTTGCAGACGTACCAGGGTGGTGTCGGGGGCTGTGCGCAGATGGATGCCAACAAACTCGGAACGCAGCGACTGAGCGGAGTCGCGGATGATGAAGTCGCTGACCAGTCCGCTGGCGTAGTGAGTCTTCTTCAAGTCGGAGGTGACATCAACACTGCCGCACATGCCTATTGTCAGCGGATTGTTCATCAGACCCATCTCATGGAGGTCGGCATTGGTGACGTCGACCACCACATTGCCTACAAAACGCTTCGGGTCGACAATGGCGTCTAACTCTATACGTCCGTCCAGCAGGTCGTTGTGTGATTCCAAGTCTACCAGCATCCTGCCATTGCGTATGCTGGCCTGACTGGTGATGTCTACCAGGTCCCAGTGCTTATAGTGCACCTGATTGATGGTGGCATAGCCAAACAGTGAGGTCTTGGGCGACAGGAAGTCGAAACCCTTGCCGTTCACCGTCACGTCGCCATTGATGTTGAAGATGGAGTCGCGGGGCATGAAATGGCGGACATTCATGTTGTGCACATACAGACGGGCACTGTAGCTCTGGTCGTTGGCATTGAAGTCGCCGTCAAGGTCCATCAGTCCGCTGCCTTCGCGGGCCTTGACGGTAGCGGAGTAGTCGGCGCCCTTCCGCTTCACATGGCCCTCGGCAGACATGGGGGGCAGCCGGTAGTTACGCTGTGCGTCACGAGGCAGGGCCGCCATCAGGAAACCTAGGTTTTGTGTTTTCAGAGAGAAGGTTACATCGCCCTGAATGCGCTTCGGGTCGGCAAAATTGGTAGCGTAGCCGGTAGCATTGGCATGGAAGGCGGTCGGCAAATCGACATCGAGGTCGCTGAACTTGATGTATTCCACGTTGCCATTGACTTCTCCCTTCAGACTCAGCGGATAGTAGGGCCAGCGCTCTAACATCGGACGGGGCAGGTCGCGCAAAAAATGCATCATGTCCTGACGGGCCACACGGGCATCGATAAGCAGGTGGAGCTTGCCGGGGTCGATGGAGTCCATCACGGACTTGGGGAAATCCAATTCCATATAGACGTCGCTTTCAGGGGTCTTCAGACGGAAGCGGGGCAGACGGATGTTGCCGTCAACCAGACTGAGCTGTCCGTTCATTTCGGTAACCTGCAGTCCACTCTTCTCCTTCAGGGCCAACTGCCGCAAGTTCAACTTCAGGGTGGGGTCGTGGAAGTAGATGTTGTCGATGCCGATGCTGATGTTGCTCAGGGCGATATGGTTGTAGTCCAAACCTTCTATGCGGGGCTGGTAGTTCCGGTCGTACTTCAAGGCTCCGTTCACCCAGTCTACGCTACCCACCTTGTAGGTCTGCTCGCCTAAGTCCAGTTGGGCCTTGCGGGCTGTCAGCGTGCCTATGTGGGCATCGACGCTCATCGTGTCGCCTGGCATGTGGAGCACTACGTCGGAACGGCTTACCACAAGGCTGTCGGCATGGATCATCCACAGGGTCTCGGTCTTGGTGGAGTCCTTGGGTACGGAATCGTTCAACTGGATGTCCAGTCGGGCATCTTCCAGTCGGGCTCCGTTGGCCTCGATGGTCTGTTGGTCCAGGTCTATGCCCCGACTGGCTACAAAAAGCCGCCTAAAGTTACCCTTCACGCAGGCCGCTTCCACGAAGCCGTTGGTATTCAGACTGGTATTGGTCACTTCCAGCTCGTTGATGACGACGCGATTCCTGAACAGTGGCAACAGCTGCACATCTACTACCAGCCGTTCCACGTCGGCAATGGTGTCGGGGGCATGGACTACCTTGAAACCATCGACAGCCAAGTCTAAGGGGAAAGAAAGATTTACGTGGCCTACCGTTATCTGCATACCGGTTTTCTCGGAGGCAATAGCAGCCACCTTGTCTACTGCCCAGTTCTGTACGGGCGGCAGATAAAGCAGGAGAGTCAGAATGACAAACAGCAGAACGGGGCTTAACAATATACCCAATATCCACCAAAATGCTTTCTTCATCATCAACGGATCTTTACAATGTTGCTGCAAAGATAGAAAATAATTTTGGGATTTGGATTACAAATCACTGATTATTTTCATGGAATGCCACAAATTGTCGGCTGGAAGGGGTGATTCCAGCCTGATATCCTCCTTTGAAACGGGGTGGACGAACTCCATGCGATGCGACAACAGCGAGATGCTGCCATCGGGATTGGAGCGGCGGGCTCCGTATTTCAAGTCGCCTTTGATGGGACACCCCATAGCTGCCAGCTGACAGCGAATCTGATGGTGGCGACCGGTCATCAGATTAATCTCCAACAGACTGTAACGGTCGGAGTGGCCGATAAGCCGGTATTTCAGAAGGCACTGCTTGGAACCCGGCACTTTGTGACTGTAGGCGTAGCTCTTGTTCTGCTTTTCGTTGCGTACCAGCCAGTGCTCCAACGTGTGCCACTCTCCTGCTCGCAGGTTCCTGGACGCTAACGGCTCGCCGCTGACAATGGCCCAGTAGGTCTTGTGCACCTCTCCCTTGCGGAACATTTCATTCAGGCGCGACAGGGCCTTGGAAGTACGTGCAAACATCACCAAGCCTGCTACAGGGCGGTCCAGACGATGTACTACACCTAAGAAGACGGCACCCGGCTTCTGGTATTTCTCCTTCAGATAGGCCTTCACCAAATCAGAGAGGGGACAATCGCCAGTCTTGTCGCCCTGGACGATCTCCCCACTCTTCTTGTTCACGATGATTATGTGGTTGTCCTCGTAGATGACCTCCATCATGTTCTATTTTCAACGAACTACATGTTCATGCCGCCATCAACCTGGATGACTTGTCCGGAGACGTAGCTCGACATATCGGATGCCAGGAATGTTGCCACATTGGCAATATCCTCCACCTGACCACCACGACGCAGGGGAATCTTGTTGATCCACTCCTTGCGAATCTCGTCGGGTAGTGCCTGGGTCATCGCGGTGTCAATGAAACCAGGGGCGATGGCGTTGGCACGAATACCCTTCGGACCCATTTCCTGGCCAATCGACTTGGCCAAAGCTATCAAACCGGCCTTGGAGGCGGCATAGTTGGACTGGCCGGCATTGCCATGGACTCCCACCACGGATGCCATGTTGATGATGCTGCCGCCGCGCTGGCGCATCATCACCGGCACGCAGGCATGAATGAAATTGAATGCCGACTTCAGGTTGACGGCAATCACGGCATCCCACTGCTGCTCCGACATGCGAAGCATCAAACCGTCCTTCGTGATACCGGCATTGTTCACCAGAATGTCAATAGAACCAAACTCTTCTTTCACTGCTTTCACCACTTCTTCGGTCTGAGCAAAGTCGGCAGCGTTGGAAGCATAGCTCTTGGCCTTCACGCCAAGAGTGGCAATTTCCTGCTCTGTCTCAAGGTTTACCTCTAAGTCGGTGAATGCAATATTAGCGCCTTCTGCGGCAAACTTCAGGGCAATGGCTTTGCCAATGCCTCGGGCTGCACCCGTAATCAGTGCTGTTTTTCCTTGTAATAATCCCATAATATATAAAATAATGTATAAATACCTGTAATCATTGTTTGATGTGATACCGACGTTCCCTAAAACCTTCTCTTGCCAAGCGCGCTATACACAATCTTGGCAACTTCGGGTTTCGTGGCTTCCTCTGTCATACCATGTGCTATCCGGCCGTAGATGTAAGGCACCTCCAGACCCTTGATGCAATAATGAGTTATATCGGCTACTAAGTCAACATTGTCTATATCGAACTCGCCGTCTTCCTTCCCCTCCCGGAATACCTTGCGAAACAGCTCTATCTCGGCATCGTCGAAATTCTTGCGCACCTTCTCCACCATCCAGATGTTGCGGAAAAATTCTGCACGCAAATTTCCGTTGCGCACCACCGTCTCGCGAATCATGCTCAGATGCAGGTATATCAGCTCCACAATCTTCTCCTGGGGGGGGATGCGCTTGGCCGCAACCTCGTCCAACTGGTCCGACAAACGTTCCAGCTCACTCTCTATAACAGCATAGTAGATGTCCTCTTTCGACTTAAAGTAGGTGTACAGCGTACGTCTACCCTTGTCGGAAGCCAAGGCTATGTCATTCATCGTGGTGTTTTCAAGTCCGTTCTTGGCAAACAATTGGCGAGCCACATCCACCAATTTCTGCCGCGTCTTAGATATTGACATATTATCTATCTCCCAAACTTTTTACGTTTTGCACATTATGAATAGCGTGTGCAAAATTAGGAAAAACCTACCAAACAACCAAATTTTTCAGCGGAAAAGTGTACAATTTACCCATTTTTGATTATTTTTCGCAAAAACATTTGGTTTATTCAGAAATAATTCGTACCTTTGCACCCGCTTAAGAGAAATAACATCGCGGAGTGGAGCAGTTGGTAGCTCGCCAGGCTCATAACCTGGAGGTCGCATGTTCGAGTCCTGCCTCCGCAACCATGACTGGGTAACAAGCTAATTGATAGCAAGTTATCCAGTCTTTTATTTACATATTT